>JAYUIZ010000379.1:0-2284 GCA_043765595.1 Lysobacter sp.
CTACTGCGAGGGCGGATGCCGGATAGTGACGCTCTTTCGTTCCCACCCATTCGCTCCCGCCCTTTGAACCTAGACGGACCCCAACCATGCCTGGACTGATCCGCACCCTGCTCCACCTCAGCCTGCGCCGCCGCTGGCTGGCCCGTTGCGTGGGATTGGCGATGGCCGCCACGGCAGGTATCGCCGTCTCTGCCTCGCCTGAGGAGACAAACGCCCCCGAGCCACAGACCGTACCCGCCCTGCCCGCCCAGTTCGCGGACTTCGATGCCTTCGTCGAAAGCGTGCGCAAAACCTTCGAGGTGCCGGGCATCGCGGTGGCCGTGGTCAAGGATGGCGAGATCGTGTTCGAGCGGGGCTATGGCGACCGCGAACTGGTCGGCGGCGCGGCCGGCAAGGCGCCGGTCGATGCCCACACCCTGTTCGCCATCGCCTCCAACACCAAAGCCTTCACCGCGACCGCGCTGAACCTGCTGGCAGAGGAAGGCAAGTTGAAGCTGGACGACCGGGTGATCGACCATCTGCCCTGGTTCCAGATGTCCGACCCGTACGTCACCCGGGAAATGCGCATCCGCGATCTGTTGGCGCATCGCAGCGGGCTGGGGCTGGGCGCGGGCGACCTGCTGTACTGGCCGACGACGACCTACACCGGCGAAGAGGTCGCCCGGCGCCTGCGGCACGTGCCGCTGAGCGGCTCGTTCCGCGACCGCTACGCCTACGACAACATTTTGTATGGCGTTGCGCAGTTGGTGGTGGAGGACGTCAGCGGGCTGCCGTTCGAGGCGTTTCTGCGCACCCGGATCTTCGTGCCGCTGGGCATGGACGAAACCCGCTACAACAGCGATGCGCTGAAGCCCGGCGACCACAACGTAGCCACCGGCTACGCGCTGGCCGATTTCAAGTATCTGCAGCCTGCGCCGCGGCTGACCTGGCACAACGCCGCCGGCGCCGGCGGCCTCTATGCCAGCGCCCACGACATGGCCAAGTGGATGCGCCTGCAACTGGCCGGCGGCGTCTATCGCGATGCCAAAGGTGCGGAGCAGCGGATATTTTCGGAAAAGACCCAGCAGCAGATGTGGTCGGCGATCACCCCGCTGCCGGTGGCGCAGCCCTCGTTGCCGGAACTGCTGCCGGCGAAACCCAACTTCGTCGCCTACGGCCAGGGCTGGATGTTGTCCGACTATCGCGGCCGCAAGCTGGTCTGGCACACCGGCGGCTGGCCGGGGATGGTGTCGCGGTTGACGCTGGTGCCGGAGCACAAACTGGGCGTGGTGGTGCTGACCAACGCCGAACTGGGCGGCGCGTTCAACGCCATCACCCTGCGCGCGCTGGATGCATATCTGGACGCACCCAAGACCGACTGGAACGCCGCCTACGGCGCGGCGCTGGCGAAATCGCGGAAGAGCGCCGACGACAGCTGGGCCAAGCACGAAGCGGCGAGAGCGAAGGATTCAAAACCATCACTTGCGCTGGCGGGCTACGCCGGGACGTTTCGCGACCCGTGGTACGGCGATGTGTTGATCAGCCAGGAAAACGGCAAGCTGCGGATGAAGTTCTCGCGCACGCCGTCGCTGGTTGGCACCCTCAGCCACTGGCAGCACAACACCTTCATCGTCCGTTGGGACGAGCGCTGGCTCAACGCCGACGCGTTCGTGAATTTCGCGCTGGACGCCGACGGCAAGGTGCGCGAGGCCGGGATGCAGGCGATCTCGCCGAACACCGATTTCAGCTTCGATTTCCACGATCTGGTGTTGAAGCCGATCGTCGAAACGAAATAAACCGACTGTCATCCCGAACACGGGCAAGGCCCGTTGAGGGATCTGTTTTTGATATCGATTCAAAACAAAAGCAGGTCCCTCGCGTTCGCTCGGGATGACAGTGTCATGTATGAAAGAGAATCAGCGACGCGCGGCAATCCACGCGTCGATATGTCGCTCCAGCGTTTCCAGCGGCACCGAGCCGGTTTCCAGCACCGCATCGTTGAAATCGCGCAGGTCGAACTTGTCGCCCAGCGCCTGCTTCGCGCGGGCGCGCAGCTCGGAAATCTTCAGCTGGCCGATCTTGTAGGCCAGCGCTTGGCCGGGCGTGCCGATGTAGCGGTCGATTTCATTGACGATGTCCTGATTGGTCTTCGGCGCGTTGTCCTTGAAATAGGCAATGGCCCGGTCGCGACTCCAGCCCTTGGCGTGCATGCCCGTATCGACGACAAGGCGCACCGCGCGCCACATTTCGTAGGCCAGCTGGCCCATGCGGTCGTAGGGATCGTCGTACAGGCCCATGTCGTAGC
>JAYUIZ010000380.1:0-2277 GCA_043765595.1 Lysobacter sp.
TTCGTCGACGTCGCGCAGGATGTGGTCGAGGCCAATGACATCCGGTACAGGATCGAGCGCGCGCAACGGCGTCAGTCCGGCAAACGCGGCGTGACGCCGCTGTATTGGGTCTACGCCGAATGCCACCCGAGCGAGGCTTCCGCGCAGCAGCGCTGCGCCGAGATCAAGGCGATGCCGCATGCGTGGCAGCGACGCATCATCGATCGCTTCAACCCGCAGTGGCTGAGCCTGGCCAACGAACTGATCGCCTTCCCCTGTAGCCACGATGCCATCGGAGAAGACGGCATCGAGGAACTTGCCGAGTCCGTGCATGCAGCAGCACCGGCCATCGGACGCTGGTGGGTGAGCGCCCTGGAGCGCGCGAGCGCAGTCTGGTCAAACCCGGCCAGGCCAGTGGAGCCAGTACCGCCCGCGCCGGTCCGAGCGTACCAGTGCGCGATACGCCAGGTTCGCCTCGGGGTACGTCTGGTGTTGAAACGCCTGCGCAGGCTTTCCCACGCGGACGCCCGCCTTGGCGATCAGCGTCCCGCGGCGCAGCGGGACGCCATCCTGCTCCCACAACACCCGCAGTGAGCACGAACACGCGGTGAAAGGACACCAGATGCAGCCGACGCCGAGCCCATATGACACCCCGATCGTCGATGCGATTGCGCCGAAGAACGTAGCGCCGCGCCTGACGCAGACGATGACGCAGATCGAGCCCCGGCTGTGCCTCGATGCGACGATCACGGTGTACATCCTGGCTTACGCGCGCGACGGCCTGTTCTACATCGATGTCGCCCGCGAGTACGGCGAGATCCACGCCGCTCGCATGCACTTACATGCGTTGCATGAGTACCACTACGGACCGGCGCACCTCATCCCGCTGATGCTGGTGGTGATGGAACCTTTCGAGGATGAGGCTACGGCAATGCGGCGCTGCGCCGAGTTGCGGGCGATGCCGCAAGGGTGGCAGCGGCGGGTGATCGACGCACAGAATCCGGCGTGGTTGGGCCTTGATGCGCTGGCCATTGGTTCTGTATCCGTCTGCCGCGTCGGCGAATACGGCGTCATCCCCTGCGGCGCGTTGTGCGCCTTCTGCGACGCAGCGTCCCACATCGGTCGGGCGTTCAACCAGGAACTGTCGTGACCACTACGGCGGGTTGCCGTACTTGTCGTTGTACTTCTGCTCCAGCAGATCGCAGGCTTCGCGCGCAAAACGACGCGAACTGAGTTCAAGCAGTACATCGTTCTCGATTTTTCGGCATTCCTTGATGGCTTCACTATCCTTCACTTCCTGCGGATCGAGGGTATACGCTCGGATGGCGACGACGAAGATCGCGAACAGCGCCGCCATCACCACGAGGCCGATGATCGCCTTGAGGCAACCTCCGCCCGTGTCGGTGGGATTACGCGCACCGCAGTGAATGCAGGCTTTCGCCTAGTCGGAATACGCTTTGCCGCACTCCTTGCAGTTGATCATCATGGATCGAGCATCCTTTTGGGCTCATAGCCGACATCGGCGCCCGACTGTAAGGGCTCGGTCGCGGAGCGTGCAACCGCAGGCGGCGCGCACATTCAGATGTTTGCATTGGCCGGTTCGCCGAGGGCCTCATGCGCCCACCAGTATTGGCCCCGCCGGTTCGAGCGCACCAGCGCGCAATACGCCCGATGCGCATGCGGGTATTTCTGCCTCTGGAACGCCTGCACCGGCTTGTCGAGATCGACCTTCGCCCGGCGTAGCAACGCCTGTCGTTCGATCCGCTCGCCAGCCAATTCCCACAACACCCGCAGCAGCGCCGACTGCGTCGGCGTGAGCGCCACCGGCTCGGTCTCGCCCGACAGCAGTACCGTCCTGAAATCCTGCCCGAACGGCCCACAACGACCGTCGTCGTCGCGCTGCGATGCCTCATCGAGCATGCCCTCCCACACCGGGCCGGCCGCGACCAGACCCGTCCCGCGGATCTGGAACGCCGAAGCGAGTGGCACGACCAACACCGGCAGTCCCGGCAAGAAAACACGATCCGGCGCGGTCGTCGTCAGCAGGATCACTCGCCCCTCGCCCGCCAGCGACGGCCACACGGCATGCAGCGTGTGTCTGATCTTCAAGGATGCCAGCCGCTCGCCGTACAGGATGCGCCTTCGCGTGCCCGCGCGGCCGAGATCGCCCAGCCGCCAGACCTGCTCCGACACCAGCGGCCAAGCCGGTGCCGCGGGCAACCCCAGCGCCTGGGCCATGCGGCGCCGCAGCCAGTCGCCGTCAGGCGCGAGCCGCTGCAAATCCTGCGCCGCCAGCGA
>JAYUIZ010000381.1:0-2276 GCA_043765595.1 Lysobacter sp.
GTCTCCGGACTGATCGCTGGGATCCAGCCGCAGGGCTCGGGCCCAGTGGAGCTGCTCTTCGCGCACCATCTCTACGACGGGGTCGAGGCTCAGGCCCACGCCGCGAACGTGGAGAAACGCCTCGAAGATGATTGCGAGGACGGTCGATGCGGCGGGGCTTTTCAAACGTTCATCGGGAGCAGGTGTGGACTGCCATCCCTTGTCGAGCAAGTTCCCAGCGGCACCCGCTGACTCAAGTCGCAAGCCGAAGGCCAACGCTGCGGCGTCGAACAGGGTGCGCCGGTCAGCAGGAGCAATATCCTGCTCAATCCCCAAGACCGGAACCGTATCGAAAATCATCTGGGCGTCGCGGCTGCGATGGAGGTAGTCGAGCCACCATTCGCCGGCTGTCCGGGCCAGTAGAACGATCTTGATGGGGCTGCCGGGCGGCGCATTTTGGGCTGCTTTAACGACGAGGTCGATCTGGCTTTGGCGACTCTCCGCGTAGTCTAAGACGAGCAGAGAGCCGCATGGTCCGCGATTGGCGAAAAACCGGGCTAGGCGGGCCTGCGCGTCGTTCCGACCATGAATGTCAATACGGTCGAGTGCTTCGCGCGTGACTAGGCCTGCCGACCATCCACGCTCACGAAGTCTCGTGATCGCTTCAAGCGCCAGGCGGGTTTTGCCCGTTCCTCCCCGCCCAATGTAGAGCTGTCCGCTGGGCTCCGGACTTGAAGCGCTCTCAGCCCAAGTCAACAAGTCGCGGCACAGGCCACGAGGATCGTCGAAGGGAACAATCCCGAAGTCGGCAATGACCATTGCCGTCGGCAGACGCTCAATCTGGACGTCTGTGAGAGGTAGATAGCCCGTGACAACCTCTAGGTCAGGAACCAGGACGGCGGCCATCCGATCAAGACCGTCCCTCATGCCATCGAGCTTCGCCGAGAGTTCGCTGTCGCGCCGCGCCTGCTCAGATGCAGGTTGACGCAATCCTTGTTCAACGGCTTGGGCGACGACCGCGCCCAGAACCGTGCTGGTTGGAGCCCAGAGACGGTGATGCGCCCTTTCGATATCAGGATATTTGCGCAGCAACCCCATAAGGTCGTCGCCACCAAAAATGTCGCTCAGGGAGCGCAGCGCTGGACCGATGACCACCGCCAATTCCTCCTTGTTTTGCGGTGTGAGCCGCGCCGAGGTGGCCAGCACGTAGCGCGCGGGCTTGAGCCGGTCGATCGCGGCTCGCTCCTTGGTCATGGCCGCCTTGAGCCCAGAAAACCGCGTCCGCTCGTAGTGCTTGGCTTGGAGGATGATCGAACCGCCGTCGCTTGCGTGACGGCCGTCCATCCCGCCATCTTGACCTTCAGCAAAGGCCTCTAAACGAACCCCAAGTTCTAGTCCGACGAGATCGCGTGCCAGGTTCTCGAAGTCTTGCGGCGACAGGCTCGAAAAGCCATGAGTCATAATGCGAGCTGGGGAACTAGGGCTTCACGAACGCCTTCGTCAAGCCAAGCAAGGGCATTGCCGATCCGTGATGAGGAGTCATCACGCGGAGCTGTGCCGCGGGCAGCGGCACTGCAATACTTGAGGCATCTGTTCAAATGCATTTTCTGATTTTAGCTTGATCCTACCGGCGCGGCTACAATTAGTTGGAAGCAACCTCACAGAAGCCTTAATCAGCAATGGCGGCTTTCTGCAGTCGGTCACTCGGAACCTGCCAGTCCACTTCCGGCCGAGTTGCAGCCGCGTTGCGACGCTGGCCGGGCGAAACGTGGGTGTCCGGCTTTACCTTGAGAACTGCCGTTGAGCGAATTGCGTGCGAAAGACGGGTATGCCCCATAGTTCAGTCATCCCAGCTCTGTAAGTACGGACATGAATGAAGGTCGGCTTTCGACGGACCGAATTTGCGCGGTGAGCGGCCGCTATGTTAGCGGAGCTGGTCGTCCCCGTGTCGGCAAAGCTATATGGCTCCTATCGACGACTTTCCAGCCGTCAAAGCCCCGATTCTGATTCGCTAAAAGCGGTCGTTGCGACAGGCGGTTCTGACACTCGCAACCCGCAGAAAAGCGTAGGGCGGTTGGTGGTGTCAAAACCGACCGGTTGTGACACCTTTGGCTGACACCGGCCGTAGCGTCGAACCAACAAGACACGCGGAACATTGCCGTTTACATACTGAGGATCGTCCGCTAGCAATCTGCTATACCAACGTGAGCGCGTCCGGAGGCGAAACGTGGACAACCCTGGTCATCATCGACCATCTTTATGCTCGACGCCCGAGGTTGGGCAGACTCTTTTAGCAG
>JAYUIZ010000382.1:0-2271 GCA_043765595.1 Lysobacter sp.
CCCCGAAGCGGTGCGCGGAATTTTCGCGGCCAAACAGCGCCCAGCGAATCACCCGCTGATTGTGCATCTGGCCGGCGCCGGGCAACTGTCGCGCTGGGCCCGTGACATTCCCGATGCCGCATGGCGACTCGCCCAGGCGTTCTGGCCCGGCCCGCTGACCCTGTTGCTGCATAAGGCCGACAGCGTGCCGCCCGAGGTCACTGGCGGGCGCCCCACCATCGGTCTGCGGGTGCCGGATCATCCAGTCCTGCTGCGCATCCTCGACACCCTGGACGGCGGACTGGCCGCGCCCTCGGCCAATCCCTATAAAAGACTGAGCCCCACCACCGCCGATCAGGTGTTCGAGGGCCTGGGCGGGCGCATCGACGCGGTGCTGGACGGTGGCCCTTGTGCGGTGGGCCTGGAATCCACCATCGTCGATCTGACCGGCGACGCCCCGCGGATCCTCCGCGCCGGACCGATCACCCGTCGCCAACTCAGCGATGTCATGGGCGTCGAAGTCGAATTTCCGGAACATCACGATGCCGCAGTCCCGGGCAATGTCGCCGTGCATTATCAACCGCACACGCCGCTGCATGTTTTTAATACCGGAACGCTGCGCAGGCGGCTGACGCAATTGTCGGCCGATGCACGTATCGCACTCGCCCACACCAGCGATGGCCTGCCGGTGTCCGCCGGCGTATTACGCACGCTGCGCCTGCCGGCCGAAAAATCCGGCTTCGCACGCGCGCTTTACGATGCGCTGCATACGCTGGATCAGGCCGGTGCGAACGCGATCTGGCTGGAGCGCCCACCCATCCACGAAGATTGGCGCGATGTGCATGATCGGTTGTCGCGTGCGGCGACGGCCAACTGAATTCAGGTCTCCAGACTTGTCTGACATCCTTGATCTCATTCCTTCCTTCCCGCCGCAAATACGCGCCCTTCAACACCTAGCAATTACAACTGCAACGCCCGCGTCACATTCGGCATCACCCATCCGCTGCGGAAACCCGGCGGCTGCTTCACGCGGCGCTTGAGATTCGCGGCCACGCGCAGCTGCAGCGCTGGGGTGATCCGGAAGGCCGGCGGCGCCTGCCGCGCGCGCATTTCCACCAGCATCGCCGCGCGCGTCTTCGGTGCGGGCGTGAATCCAAGCTCCGCGAGCGGCGCGGCCACGATATCGGTGCGATTCAAGGTATCGCCGCCGTTCGCGCGGCCATAGAACGGCACGAATCGACCGTCGGCGCTGACCAATCCCTGGTAATCGCCGACGAACAAACCGTTGGCAAATGGCGCGGTGCTCATGTCGAACGCCTCCGCGACGCGCGTTTCCGTCCAGGTCGCGCCCTGGTTGTCCGAGCGCGCCAGCCAGTAATCGGTCGACAGCGCCGCCGTCGGCGTATTGCTGCGCAGGTCGTAGTAAGTCACGCCAACCACACCATCGCGGTTCACGTGCACGCTGCCCGTGAATGCGGGCACGGCAGCGACCGCATTGACCCGCGTCGGTGCGGACCAGCTGAGGCCGCCGTCGATCGAACGCGAGATCGCGATACCGTCGACGACGCCAGCGCTGAATCGCGAATCCTGCCAGACCACATAGGTATCGCCGTTCGGCGCCGCGGCGATGGCCGGAATGATGCCTCCATCGCGCACCGCAGTGCCGCTCTCGGGATCGCGCACGCCCAGTGAGAGCAGGCTGGAAACGTAGACGGGAGCCGACCAGCTGGCGCCGCGATCGAGCGAACGCATCACCGCGACGCGCGCGGTGCGCACGCCGCCGAGCGAGGTGTCGATCCGGTTGAAGACGTTCAGCAGCGCACCGCTCGGCAGCACCGCGATCTGGTTGCCGATGGTCTGGTTGCGGGTGCCGGGATCGAAAATAGGCCGTGCGGTTTCCCAACTCGCGCCGCCGTTGATGCTGCGCGCGAAATAGGTCGGACCGGTGTTGTTGGCGTCGATCAGCCTGTCCCACACGGCGTAGACGAAATTCGCGTCGTGCGGATCGGCGGTCAGCGCATTCTTGTCGTTGAATGCGCCCAAGCCATCGACGATGAGCGCGATGGGGTTGGTCCAATTGAGGCCGTCGTCGAACGAGCGGCTGACCAGCATCGCATTGGTATTGCCAAGGGTGGACAGCGACATCGCATGGACCACGCCGTTCGGCGAATACCCGACCCAAGGATCGGACGCGCGGCTGTAGTTGCCGCCGTTCATGACGTTGCCGCCGCCGCAGCGCGAGAACGGCTGCGGCGTCCGCCGCCATGAGCGCCCACCGTCGTGCGTCGTCGC
>JAYUIZ010000383.1:0-2270 GCA_043765595.1 Lysobacter sp.
GGGACCGATCGCCTACGACCCGATCTGCCTGTTCAAGGACGCCTTCCTCAGCTGGCCGCAGGCGCGTATCGACGCCTGGCTGGACCATTATCACGCCCGCGCGCGCGCCGCCGGGCTGCCGGTTCAGCCCCTCGAACGCTTCCGCCGCGACGCCGACTGGATCGGGGTGCATCGCCATCTGAAAGTGATCGGCATCTTCGCGCGGCTGAATCATCGCGATGCCAAGCCGAAATATCTTGCCGACGCGCCGCGGTTCCTCGCCTATCTGGACGGCGTGGTGCCGAAGTATCCGGAGCTGGCGCCGCTGGGCGAACTGCTGGGCCGCCACGTCAGGCCCACGTTCGCCTGACGCCCTGGTCCCGGCACGACGCCCACCACGTGCCGAACGGCACAGTCCGCGCAGCGCAGTCCATGGCACAGTGCAGGACAGGTTCCTGGGGGGGTCCAGCAAGATGAAAGCATTGATATTCGCCGCAGGCCTCGGCGAACGCATGCGGCCGCTGACCGACAGCACGCCGAAGCCGCTGCTGGCGGTTGGCGACAAGCCGCTGATCGTGTGGCATCTGGAAAAGCTGGCCGCGATCGGCATCCATGAGGTGGTCATCAACACCAGCTGGCTTGCGGTGCGCTTCCCGGAAGTGTTGGGCGACGGCAGCGCATTCGGCCTGCATATCGAATATACGTACGAAGGTCCGAGTCCGCTGGAAACCGGCGGCGGCATGTGGCACGCGCTACCGCTGCTGGGCAGCCAGCGCATCAGCGAAGAACCCTTCATCGCTATCAACGGCGACATCTGGACCGATTACGATTTCGCCCTGCTCCCGCAGCACCCGCCGGGCGATGCGCATCTGGTGATGGTGGACAACCCAGAGCACAACCAGCGCGGCGATTTTGTGCTGCTCGACAACGGCGCGTTGCGCAGCACCACACCCAACCCCGAGGAATTCGCCGAAACCGGCGACGCCGGCACCCGGCTGACGTTCTCGGGCATCGGCGTTTATCGGCCGAGCCTGTTCGATGACTGGCGCAGGATCATCGGCGGCGCGCCCGGCGCCCGCGACACCCCACCGCGTTTCAAGCTAGCGCCGCTGCTGCGCGCGGCGATGGACCGCAACGGCGCGACCGGCGGACACTACACCGGGCGCTGGACCGATATCGGTACGCCGGAGCGGCTGGAGGAGATCGATCGGATGCTTCGGGCAAAAGGCGGCACGACCGAAATCTGAATCGCGCGACGCTCCTGTAGGAGGGCCTTCAGGCGCGAACCTGCTGTGAAAAGTCGTCTCAGAGCCTGTTTGAAATCTCCCGCGCTGTTGCGATGGCAACCACGGGAATACATGCCATTCCATGTAGAGCGGCCTTCAGGTCGCTGCTCTTCCCGGAACGAACCAGCGGCCTGAGGCAGCGCTACAGGCTTGACCGAGAGATTTTGAACAGGCTCTCAGCCCGGCCGTGGATCATGGTTGTTTATGAAAAGCTCGGGGCTGAAGCCCCTCCTACATCAGTCGCGACTCAAGGATTGCCGCAGGAACGGCACCGTCAACCGTCGCTGCGCCGCCAGCGACTCACGGTCGAGGTGATCGAGTAACGCGGTCAAGCTGACGAGATCGCGATCCACGCGCTTGAGCAGCCAATCGATCACGGCATCGTCGATCTGCAGACCGCGCCGCTGCGCGCGCAAACGCAGTACCTCGGCGCGACCGCTATCGTCCAGCGGCTCAAGCGCGATCCGCGCGCACTGCGACAGCCGCGAACGCAGATCGGGCAACACCAATCCCAGCGCATCGGGCGCGACCCGTGCCGCGTACAGCAGGCTGCGGCCAGCGTCTGTGGCGCGGTTGTGGGCATCGAACAGCGCGACTTCGTCTTCACGACTGCCGGCGATCATATCCAGACCGTCCAGCGCGACCACATCGGCATGTTCAAACGCATCCAGCGCATCGCGCAGGCGACCGGCGGCGGCGGCGAGGGGCAGATAAGCGGTGCGCCGGCCTGCAGCTTCGGCTTCGGCGCAGGCGGCCAGCAGCAGATGGGTCTTGCCGGTGGCGGCGGGCCCGGCGATAAAAATACCGGCGATCGCACCGCTCAGCGCACCGGCGATCCAACCGGTATTCGCGCCGGTGACCGCACCGCCGGCATCCTTGCCGCCGCGTGCCAGGGCATGCAGTTGCGCAAGCGCGCCTTCCGGTGCGGCAACAAAAGCCTCGAAACGCTGGTCGGGCGGGAAGCGCAGTGCCAGCGGCAACTGCGCCGCGGACGCGGAAAGCGAG
>JAYUIZ010000384.1:0-2256 GCA_043765595.1 Lysobacter sp.
TGTTGTGGGAGCGACGCAAGTCGCGAACATGTGTGGCATTGAAAATGGTTGAAACAGGGTGAAGCACTACACTAGTGGAAGGCATGCCTATGCAGGACATCCTCATGCGCGCTGCCGCACCGCCTCGAACAGCACCACGCCGCTTGCCACCGAGACGTTGAGGCTTTCCACCCCCGGCGACGTCGATGCGATGCCAGGCATCGGGATGTTCACCAACTGGTCGCAATGTTCGCGCGTAAGGCGGCGCAGGCCATCGGCTTCACCGCCGAGCGCCAGCGCGACGTTGCCGCGCAGGTCGAGTTTGTACAGCGAGGCCGTGGCTTCACCCGCCAGGCCGTAGATCCAGACCCCGAGCTGCTGGATCTCGCGCATCGTCCGCGCCAGATTGGTCACCCGCACCACCGGGATGCTGTCGGCAGCGCCGGCGGACGTCTTGCGCACGGTCGCGTTGACCTGCACCGCCTTGTCTTTCGGGATCACCACTGCGGTGACGCCCGCCGCCGCCGCACTACGCAGGCAGGCACCGAGGTTGTGAGGGTCCTGCACGCCGTCGAGGATCAACAGCAGCGCCTTGCCTGCGGCGGCTTCGATCAGTTCGGGCAGATCGTCTTCGTTGTAGGTCTTGGCCGCGGCGTAGCGCGCGACCACACCCTGGTGCCGCAAACCACCGGCGACGCCCTCCAGCGCGTTGGTGGCCACGCGGCGCACGTCGATGTCCTTACGACGCGCGTTTTCCTCGATTTCGGTGAGGCGGGGATTCTTGGCGCCGGCTTCGATCAGCACTTCGCGGACATGCTCGGCGTCGTGTTCGACCGCGGAGGCCACCGCATTGATGCCGACGATCCAGGGAGATGATTGGTTGCTCATAGCGCTATTGTGCCGGGAACAGCCGCCTTTTGCCTCCATCGATGCGCCTGCGCCGCGCTATCATCCGCCGCCCTGCTCGCCGCACGCACCTGGTTCCCATCGATGGCTCACGACCTTGCCTCCGCCACGCAGATCGCCATCATCGGTGGCGGCCCCGCCGGGCTGATGGCGGCCGATATCGCGAATGCGGCCGGGTTGACGGTGGATTTGTTTGAAGCGAAGGGCTCGGTGGGGCGCAAGTTCCTGATCGCCGGCAAGGGTGGGCTGAACCTCACCCACAGCGAATCGCGGCCGGGTTTCGATGCGCGCTATCGCGAGCGGATGATGCAGGTCGCAGAATGGCTTGACGCTTTCGACGGCGAAGCGCTGCGCACATGGGCGCTGGAACACGGCGTGGAGACCTACGTCGGCAGTTCCGGCCGGGTATTCCCGATGGATCGCAAGGCCGCGCCGCTGCTGCGGGGCTGGGTGCGGCGGCTGCGCGAACGCGGCGTGCGTTTCCATGTGCAACATCGTTGGCTGGGCTGGGACGACGATAAACGGCTGCGCTTCGATACGCCCGACGGCGAACGTTTCATCCGCGCGCAGGCGAGCGTGCTCGCGCTCGGCGGCGCGAGCTGGCCGCAGCTCGGTTCCGACGGCGCATGGGTGCCGACGCTAGCGCAACGCGGTATCGATGTCGCACCGCTGCGACCGTCGAACTGCGGCTTCGACATCGACTGGAGCGCGCATCTCGCTGGAAAGCACGCCGGCGCGCCGCTGAAACCGGTGATCGCGCACTGGCAGGGTCTCGACGGCGCGATGCATGCGCTGCAGGGCGAATGCGTGATCACCGCGACCGGCATCGAAGGCAGTGTGATCTACGCGATATCGGCCGATCTGCGCGAAGGCATCCTCCGCGACGGCGCAGCGACGCTGTGGCTGGATCTAGCGCCGGGCCGCGACGTAGAGCGCCTGCGCAATGATCTGGATAAACCGCGCGGTAAACGCAGCCTGGGCGAACATGTGCGCCGGCAGACCGGGCTGGATGCAGCCAAAGTCGCGCTGCTGCATGAGGTGCTGCCGCGCGACGCCATGACCGACACCACACGCGTCGCCGACACCATCAAGCGCCTACCGCTGACGCTGCGCAGCGCACGGCCCATAGCGGAGGCGATCAGCACTGCCGGAGGCGTGCGTCTGGAAGCGCTGGACGACAGCCTGCAATCGAAGACCCTGCCCGGCGTGTTCTTCGCCGGCGAAATGCTGGATTGGGAAGCACCGACCGGCGGCTATCTGCTCACCGCCTGCTTCGCCAGCGGCCTGATCGCCGGTCGCGCAGCTGTTCGATACATCACCCCGTAGAGCGAAGCAAAGCTCCGCTATCCCACCCATCGTAGAGTTAGGCAT
>JAYUIZ010000385.1:0-6277 GCA_043765595.1 Lysobacter sp.
AGGGGAAGGTCTGCAGGTGAAGTGCTCGAAAATCCGACGAAGTGGACGATTGCTCCGAGTGGAGTCCTGTCCTTGTTCAGCGTTACGAGGATTTGCTGACCTTTTGCAGAAACTAGTTCGTGGTCGCTATAGCGGTACGAAAACTTTCCGCTGTAGTAGTCGATGTCGATGTAAAGAGTGATCTCGAAGGGAGTAAGACGCGGTTCAATTCCTAAGGCTGTGGAGAGCATGGTAAACACCTTGATAGCTGTATGCGTGAGGAGAAAGCCGACGATTTCTGGCAGATGTCGACGATCGCGATGTTACTTGGCTCGATTCACCGTTTCGGATGCAGTACGGTATCTTGTGGGAACGGCCGTAGTTTCGTTTCTGGTATATCCGATGTCTTTGAGCCACTGGAATGTGGATGTCGCAGAGTTGCTATCGCCGAGCTCTAGTTTCGACTTGGACCAGATCCAATTGCGCAGCGGGTGCCGCTTCCAGGATGTCTTTTCAATAGATGCGATCGCGGTGTTCCAGTCGCGTATGGCTTGCTCGCTTCTCCCATGACTCATCTGTGCCTCGCCGCGCAAAAGCAGCGCGTAAGCGAAACTTTCTTGGATGTCGTCGCTATCGCTCTCTTTGACCAGCGACGCCAGATCGGCGACTGCTTGGTCGGTCCGCGCATTGGGAGCAGCGTCTTTGTCGAGCATGGACGCTGCAAACCGCGCGCGCGCATCGATCCAGCGCCACGGCAGCGAATCGCGCGTATCTTTGTCCAGCTCAGAAGCGGTTTCCAGTATGCGACTCAACATGACTTCTGCAGTCGCGCGATCAGAGCGCAACGTCGATGATTCGGCCAGGATAAGCCTGGCCTTGGCGAGATCTCTCGTCCATTCGTCGTTGTCCGGCGAGAATTCGACGAGTTGCTCCAGTATGCGGATGGCTTCGAGTGCGCGGGTGTCTGCTTTTTTGAGGTTACCGAGGCCTGTTTCCAGAATTGCGCTGAGCATCATGTAATTGGCCAAACGTGATCGCCAGCGATTGGCGCTCTTGTTCTTATCGATCAGCTCGGTAAGCATAGAAATTTGATGGTCGTACTCGGAAGATGTTTCTGACAAATTTCCGGAAGCTTCCCATGTGCTGGCGATCCAGGAACGCGATTCGATCTGGTCAACCTGATAGTCAAGAACGTTCGGTTTCAATTTGATCAACTTCTCTTTCGCGACGAGCGATTCTCTGAAGTGATGCATCGCTCGTTCGGTATCGCCTTGCCTGAGGTATGCAGCACCGAGATTATGCTCCGAATACGATTTTTCTATGATCCATTCCACTTTCTCGGGATTCAAGGCAATCAGCTGTCGGCTGTCCGTGTCGTAGTCGCGCCAATGACGCATGGCGTTCACATATCGTTTCTTGTCGTAGTCGAGCTGCCCCAACCAGTATGAAGCGTTGCCGCGCTCGAAGATCGCGTTCTGATCGTTCTGATCGGACACAAGCACCAGGTTGGCGAGTGCGTATGCTTGCTTGAAGGATGTTCGCGCTTCATCTGGGCTTTGCGTCGAGATCAACGCTTCTCCTACCGTGCGATATGCGCGTGCGGTCCTGGTCATCTCGATCGGGCCGAGGTTTTCGAGGTTGCGATCTTCGAGATAGTCGATAGCTTCCGTACCGATCTTGCCGAGCTCATGAAGCATGCCGCGTCGGCGCAGCTCATCTGCGAGATCACCAAGCATGAAGTAGGTCAGTCGCCGCGACTCACGCTCGTGTTTCTCTGCGGTGTTTCTTGCCTGTAGTGCAATGATCGCTAAAGTCGTCGAAACCAGTGTCAAGATGGCAAGGGTCGTCATCGCGAAAGCTCGAATCCTACGGCTTCTCAGGCTCGATTTCTCAGACGCGTACAGAAATGCACTCATAACCTTGTCGAATTCAGACGGGAAACGTTGCGCGACTTCCTGTGCTTCTCCCAACGGTCTTCCTCGACTTATCAGATGGTCGTCCTGTCGGCCTTCGTCGTCCCAGCGTTCTGCAGCCCGCTGGAACCGTGCTTTCGCCATCAGCAGCCGCTGGTTATCGTCCGTCCATTCGAGGGCTCGCGGCCACCGCCGCAGCAGGGCTTCATGGACAACGCCGACACTGGGGTGGCCTTTGTGGAGGCCGCTGACGAATAGGCGGGCGTCGATGAAGGCTTTGACGAGGGCCTGTGCGTTGGGGTCGAAGGTATGGGTGTCGGTGCGGCGGGCGCTAATAACGTCGCTGTCTGACTGGAAGACGATGATTCTGGCCAGCACAGCGTCAAGGCTCTTCTGTACCTGTGTGGGGAGGGCGGCGAAGACTTCCTCGGCCCGGTGGGCGATGGCGCCTTCGAGGCCACCAATGTCGTTGTAGGCGGCGAAGGTGAGTTGCCTCTGGTCATTCCGACGTTCGTAAAGCGTCTGCAGGGTGTGCTGCAGCAGCGGCAGGGCATCCGGTTGCGACAGCGCCGCGTCGCGCAGCGCATCGTCGAGGCGTGTGCGCGTGACAGGATCGGTTTCGAAGCTCAGATCGGCTTTCCATGCGGGTGAGCGGATGATTTCGCCGATTTCTCCATAACGCGGGGCCATCACATCAAGGTGCCCGTCACCAGCCTTGAATTCGGCAAGCGTCGGCAAGGCTTCGATCAGCTTCAGATAGAAATCGCCGCGCGCGATCATCGTCACCATGACGTGCGGGCAAGCGCACAGCGCCTGCAGCACCCGTGCGAATGCGTCGCGCGCGTCGGTATCGATATCGGTCGTGGCGACCAGTGCTTCGGCATGGTCGACGGTCAGCAGTAGGTGGGCATAGGGCTGTTCGGCCGGGTCACGTTTGGAGTGGTGTCGGAAGGCTTCGCTGACGAAGCCTTCGATCATCTCCGGCGTCTCGGTCAGCAGAATTTTCAGTTGTTCGGGCATTTGCGGCGGAAAGACCTGGCGGTCGCCCAGCGTCCAAGTCGCGAGTGCTGCCGTGAGTGGTATCAGCGGGTCGCGCCCATTCGCGGCGAGGTCGCATGTGCTGACCGCAAGTGCGCGCAGACCATCGAATCCGTCCGGCTTGGTCAGCAGCGGAATCGCCCCGGCACGCAGTAGTGACGTCTTGCCACAGCCGCTGGCGCCGACGATCAGCACGAAACGGCGCTGATTATCGATCTGGACTCGCATGGCTCTGAGCAGATCCGCGACGATCCGGCTGCGCCCGCAGAACACTGAGGCATGATCGGCATCGAAGGCGGACAGACCGACATAGGGGTTACCAGCCGTCCATTGTTCGGAGGGCATGCGTCGATAGTCTTCCGGCAAGCTGACCGGTGCGATCAACCGATAGCCGGCCTTGCTCACCGTCTCGATATAGCGCGGCTTTCTGCTGTCATCGCCAATGGACTTGCGAATACAGGAAATTGTTTTGCTGACCGGACTGTCGCCGTAGACAGTGCTGCCCCATACCTCGATCAGCAGGCGTTCGGTACTGAGCGTCTCGCCGGCATGTTCGGCCAGCATGACCAGCACCTGCATCCATCGTTTCTCAAGCTTGATCTCTTGCCCGTCACGGACGACGACCAAGCGAGCGGGGATCACCAGAAGGTCGCCAATCCGGAACTGTGAGCGATGCGTGATGTCATCCATGTGCCACCTGTCCGATGTTACAAAAGGAAGATGCTTCCCTGTTCGGAGCAATGCCCGATCGTTCGTCGTGGTGGTCCGTGATGCGGCAATGCGATGTCGAAGTGATACCGAACTTGACCTGTTTCCATGTCCGCCCCCTGGCAGTGGGCGCGCCTGCGCCCGCATCGGTGATGACCTGTGGCTCGATCGATGGTGCGTTCTGATCGTTGGATCCGAGCGTGTCGCTTGTGAACTTGTCGCTTTGATTGTCATTTGTCGCGCCGATGTCGGCGCTTGTCAAGGATGACCTTCGGCATGCCCCGGCATGATTGACTTGTCGGAGCGGGCAGACGTCATCCTTCTGTCTTCGCCGCGGCAGTACGGCAGCTTGCCAATCGCAGCGCTGACGCCAACAACGCACAAGCCCCGCACGCGGCGGGGCTTGTGGGCGAGCATTCGATAGCGAACTCAACTGCCACGCTTGATGGCGTTTCCTCAAGGCGACGGGTATGCCTGCTTGACGTACACGATCTGCACATTGCCGCCAGTGGTGTAGGCGTCGCGTTGATTGTTGCAGGTGCCGGTATCGCTGCGTTCGTCGCAATACAAGATGCCGCTGGGGCCGGCGATCGGCGCGTAGTTCAGTCCTTTGGGCGTTTTGCAGGTCGCGTTCTTCCCGACAGGTACGCGTGGTGCGTTTTTCGGTGCGGCGCAGCTGGCGGAAGGATTCGGGTAACCCGCGTTCGCACTGTTGCCCGCGCAGTTGGTGGCGGCCCAGCCGAAGACGCCCGGAAGATTTGCGTTTTGACCCAGCAGGCTGTTCTGCGCGATGCGGGTGGGAGCGGGCCAGCCGGTGCCGTGAGTGGTGATCTTCAGGATCGCGTTGACGCCATTCACGGCACTGATGTCAGTGTCGTCGGCGTTGGCGCAGCTGGCACCGACCGAGCCATTGATGCCGAAGTTGATCGATACCTCCGCAAGGTTGGACGCGTTCGGGAAGCCACTGTTGCTGCAACCGTTGTTGTTGCTGAAGCCGGTATCCGTTGAAGTGAAGAAATAATTGACAGTCACGGCGGCGCTGCAATTCAAATTGCCGGATGTCCCGCAGGACACGGTTTTCGGACGATAGGTGATGGTTTCGCCAGCGGCCATCCGGTACGAGCCCTTGTCGGTGACGCCGGCGACCAGCTTGATTACCACCTTTTTCCCGCGCACGCTCGAAACGAAGACGAGGTTCGGATCCGTCAGGCTGACGATCTGTTTGCCCAGGCTGCTGCAGCCGGTGGGGGGTGTGACTGGCGGTTGTCCCAGAACGATGTTCGCGAACACCTGTGATTTCGACGCGTTCGTGATCGTCATGCCCGTGGGTTTAGCACCGGACGGTAACGTATTCTGCCCCCAAGCGTTGGCGCAGAGCAGGGTCAGAATGCTGGCGTTAGCGATCTTCAAAGCATGACTGCGGATATTTTTCATTTGCGACCTCATGTCGATTAAATATTGTTGGTCGGGCGGAACTGTTAAAGGTGATTCCGCTGCTGTCGCGCTTACTGTGTGCCGCTGAGGCTTGCGCCATCAGCAGCTGACTGACAGGTTTTTCAGTCCGTCGAGTCGTTATTGTCTTGACCCATGTCAAATTTTCGAGATCGGCAAAGCCCGACGTCAAGCGCACAGTGCATGACGTCGAGGGTGATTTGCATCGAGCCGATTCAGCTTGGGATTTGATGGAAATGGTGGGTGTACTGAGTTGCTGATCCTGAGTTTGTTGTCCTGAAGTTTTTTATGTGTTCAGGGGTGTTTTCTTGGATCGAGAACGCCCACCGTTACCGTGTAGATCAACCCGTCCGGACCACTTTGCGCATAGCCGAAGATGCCGTACACGCCCGTCTGATAGATCTCATTGGTCGGGGTTGCGGCATTGCGGCCAGCCCAGATCGCGACATCCGTGGCCGAAATGTCGATCTTCGTGGTCGGGTAGGCCGGATCGCCTAGGCAACCGATTTCCAGCGTGAAACCGGTCGCCTTGAGCATGCCGCTGGGTACCAGGAACCAGGTTGGCGTCGCCGGTGCGGGCGTTGTCTGGCCGGGTGGGACCGGGAGGATGGTTTGCATGTCGAGGGGGAACGAACCTTGGCGAAGCGTGCCGTTGTGGATGGCCTTGATCGTGCAGTAGATGTTTGCGCCATCGGCTGCTCCCGGGTCGTTCTGGCTTACTGCAGAAAGTTGAAAAACATCGTTATCGTGTGTGGCTGTCATGATGAATATCCTTTTTTCATGAAATGGAATTGATGATGTTTTTGATCGTCGAATGCGATCAGGTCGGACTACTGGCGCGTAGGGCTCAGCGCATCGATAAGCGGTGGCCCAAAGGACTGGGGTTCGCGAAGAAGATCGCGCGGCCCGTCTGATCAAGGATAGAAACATCGTGGCCCACGAGGGAGAATGTTGCCTAGGCGATGATCGGCAAACCCCGACGCCAAGCGTGCAGTGCATGACGTCAGGGGTGATTTACATTGAGCCGAATCAGCTTGGGATTCGATAGCAAATAGTGGATGTCCTGAGTTTGGCTGTGTTTGCTTGCAGCTCCCAGCGTCATGCGAATAGAGCATGACGCTGGGAGTGATTTGCATTGAATCGATTCACCATGGGATTTGACAGAAGATAGTGGGTGTCCCGATTTT
>JAYUIZ010000386.1:0-6256 GCA_043765595.1 Lysobacter sp.
GGATCTGCAGGATAAGCGCTGCCCGCAGGATTCTGTTCTTGGGAAATCCGCCCCGCCCCGGACATCGGTTGAAACCCGGCGCATGAAAAACGCGGCCCTCGCAGGCCGCGTCCGGATCGCATCGAACCTCGGATTGTCGCGCTTCGCGCGCAACCCGGGTTACGAAGTTCAGGCGGCCAGAATCTTGTTCCACTCCGCCACACGGTCGGCTTTCGCAGCCAGAACAGCTTCGGCGTCGCCTTCGATCTTCAGCGACTTGATGATGTCGTCGCCGCGGATGCTATCGACCACGTCCATGCCTTCCAGCACCTTGCCGAAGACGGTGTGCTTGCCGTCGAGCCACGGGGTGGCGACATGAGTGATGAAGAACTGGCTGCCGTTGGTGTTGGGGCCAGAGTTGGCCATGGACAGCACGCCGCGCTCATGGGCGACGCCGTTGTTGGCCTCGTCCTCGAACTTGTAACCCGGGCCGCCGGTGCCGCGGCCCTGTGGGCAGCCGCCCTGGACCATGAAGTCGGGGATCACGCGGTGGAAGATCAGGCCGTTGTAGAAGCCGCGCTGGGCGAGGTTGACGAAGTTGGCGACGGTCAAAGGCGCTTTGTCGGCGTGCAGTTGGATGCGGATCGGGCCGCGGTCGGTATCGAAATGGGCGATGAGGCTCATGGTCAGGCTCCGGATGGGGGTCAAAGAATGCGAGGTCGAAACGAGGTGGTGTCGGAACGACCGGGATAAAAGAGGCGACACCGTAGCATGCGGATTCCGCCCGTCGGCGGCACTCCCCGGCCCGGCTCAGCGGCGCTTGTGGTCGATGACCGACATCGCCAGTGCGGCCCAGCAGAACGCGAACAGCCCGCCGCCGACGGCCAGCAGCGGAAGCCGGAACGTGGCCGGCAGGGCCTGCGCGACCGCGGAATCCGGGGCGAACTGCATCGCCAGCCCCAGGCCTAGCAGCGCCAGGCCCACGAAATCGAGGGCGATCAGCCACATCGGTGGCTTCCATGAGGTCTTGGGCATTGGATTTCCTGAAATCTGAATGGGTGAACCGAGCCATTACTCTCGGCCGCCGGCTATAATAGGCGGCTTCCTTTAACGAAAATTCAGCGTCCGGCCACACCCGGGCGCCCATCGCCATGTCTATCGAACGCCTGCGCAATATCGCCATCGTCGCCCACGTCGACCACGGCAAGACCACCCTCGTCGACCAGTTGCTCAAGCAGTCGGGCACATTCAGTGAGCGCACGGTCACGACCGAACGCATGATGGACAGCAACGATCTGGAAAAGGAACGGGGCATCACGATCCTGTCGAAGAACACCGCGATCCGCTGGAAATCGCCCGATGGCGAGGAGTACCGGATCAATATCGTCGACACCCCCGGACACGCCGACTTCGGCGGCGAAGTCGAGCGCGTGCTGTCGATGGTCGACTCGGTGCTGATCCTGGTCGACGCGATGGACGGCCCGATGCCGCAGACCCGCTTCGTGACCCAGAAAGCCTTCGCGATGGGCTTCAAGCCGATCGTCGTGGTCAACAAGGTCGATCGTCCGGGTGCGCGTCCGGACTGGGTGCTGGACCAGACCTTCGACCTGTTCGACCGCCTCGGCGCCACCGATGAGCAACTCGATTTCCACACCGTCTACGCTTCGGCGCTGCACGGTTACGCTGGCCTCGAACCGACCGTGCGCAGCGGCGACATGACCGCGCTGTTCCAGACCATCGTCGATCACGTGGCGCCGCCGCCGGTCGACCTGGAAGGTCCGTTCCAGATGCGCGTGACCTCGCTGGACTACAGCAACTACGTCGGCATCATCGGCGTCGGCCGCATCCAGCGCGGCACGGTCAAGACCAACCAGCAGGTCACGGTGATCGACCGCGAAGGCAAGACCCGCAACGCAAAAGTCATGCAGGTGCTCGGCTTCCTGGGCCTTGAACGCCATGAAGTGAAAGAAGCCCGGGCTGGCGACATCATCGCCATGTCGGGCATCGAAAATCTCGGCATTTCCGACACGCTCTGCGACCCCGCAGCGGTTGAACAGCTGCCGGTGCTCACGGTCGACGAACCCACGATTTCGATGACCTTCCAGGTCAACGATTCGCCGTTCGCCGGCGTGAAGGACCGCAGCGGCGGCAAGTTCCTGACCTCGCGCCAGCTGCGCGACCGTCTGGTGCGCGAAACCCAGCACAACGTGGCGCTGAAGGTCGAAGACACCGGCGACGCCGACAAATTCAAGGTCAGCGGCCGCGGCGAGCTGCATCTGTCGATCCTGATCGAAACCATGCGTCGCGAAGGCTATGAGCTGGCGGTGTCGCGCCCCGAAGTGATCATCAAGGAGATCGACGGCGAGAGGATGGAGCCGTTCGAATCGCTGGTGGTCGACCTCGAAGAGGCCTATCAGGGCGGTGTGATGGCGCGCCTCGGCGAGCGCAAGGCGCAGCTGACCAACATGGAGCCGGACGGCAAGGGCCGCGTGCGTATCGACTTCATAATCCCGGCGCGCGGACTGATCGGCTTCCAGACCGAGTTCCGCACCATTACTGCAGGCACCGGCTTGTTGTTCCACGTCTTCGACCATTACGGCCCGAAGACCGATGGCGAGATCGGCCAGCGTCAGAACGGCGTGCTGATTTCCAACGGTACTGGCCCGTCTCCTGCCTACGCGCAGATCGCGATGCAGGAACGCGGCCGCCTGTTCATCGAGCCGGGCGACGAAATTTACGAAGGTCAGATCGTCGGCATCCATTCCAAGGACAACGACCTCACCGTCAATGCGCTGCGCGGCAAGCAGCTCACCAACTTCCGCGCCTCCGGCAAGGACGACGACGTGGGCCTGATCCCGGCGATCAAGTTCTCGCTGGAACAGGCGCTTGAGTTCATCGACGACGACGAACTTGTCGAAATCACACCGAAGGCGATCCGTCTGCGCAAGAAGCAGCGCACCGAGAACGACCGCAAGCGCGCGTCCCGCGCCGCGTAAGCCGCGGATCGCCCACGCCGACATGCAACGCGATGCGCGGATGGACCCGGGTCGTCGCAGGCATCGTGGCCTGCATGCGATCGCCCTGATCGAAGTGAGCAAGGGCGTTTTCGCCCTGCTCACGGCTGGTGCCATCGCCGGCTTCGGCGCGACGCGGATCGACGAGGCCATCGGCCGGCTGTCCGCGCTCTCGCATTTCGATGCGATCCATCGAGCACTTGCCTCGGTTGCCGACAACATCACCCCAACATCCGTGCATCTGATCGTGGCCGCGACGGTGGCCTACGCCGCACTGCGTCTGATCGAAGGCTGGGGCCTGTGGCGCGCGCAGGCTTGGGCTTCCTGGCTGGGTGCCGTATCGCTCACGCTTTACCTGCCCTTCGACCTGTACGCATTGATCCGCTATCCCGGCTGGATCGGTTTGCTTGTGGTCGCGCTGAACATCGGGATGCTGTGGGTCCTGACGCGTGACCTTCTCTCCCGGCGCAGCGCCGGGCGGATCCCGCACGGCCGCGACATGCCCGCGTCGAGCGGGATGTCCGAAGCGGCCTTCCGACACGATCCCGCGTCACGCCCCGAGAACAGATCACGATGACCGAGCAGACGTCCTACGACCCGAGCCCACGTGCGCATCCTGGGCTGCATGTCATCGCCCTGATCGAACTGGCCAAAGGTCTGATTTCCATCTGCTCGGCGATCACGCTGGCACTGGTCGGCCCGTCGCCGATCCGCGCCTTTATCGCCGCCATCGGCGAACGTCTGCATTTCGATACGCATCACAGCGCGCTAGGTCGCTTCATTGAAAGCATCACTCCGGAAACCGTGCATCTGGCGGCGGCAGCCATCGGCACCTATGCTCTGCTCCGTTTTGTGCTGTTCTGGGGGCTGTGGCGGTTGAAAGCATGGGCGTCGTGGTTGGGTGCCTGCGCAACGGTGCTGTACGTGCCTTTCTGCTTCTTTGCCCTGTGGCGCTATCCGGGCTGGCCTACGGTCGCCGTGCTTGCACTCAATCTCATCATTGTCTGGGTGCTGGTGCGCGACCTGCACAGGCGCAGGGCTGCGCAGGTTGCTGCGACGCCACACCGGTAGTCGATCCGTCGGGCTCCGCGGCGCTTGCACCGGGCGAGCGGATGCGAAAGGCTGTACCGATGCATGGCGAAGACGCCGCATACCGACCCTCTGGAGGTTCCATGTTTCCGCGCCCCGCATTACTGCTGTTCTGCTGTCTCGCCGTGGTGTCGGCAACGGTTTCCATCGGCGATGGCTTCGCGCGGGACTCGGGCGCCGCGATGGCGGGAAAGAGTGCGCAGGCATCCGCCGCGACCGCTCCATTCGCTTTGGAAGAAGCCTCCATCGCGCAGTTGCAGGCGCGCATGGCCGCCGGCTTGCTCGACAGCCGGCAGTTGACGCGCCTTTACCTCGATCGCATCGCCGCGCTCGACGACAGCGGCCCGATGCTCAACGCGGTAATCGAGCTTAATCCCGATGCGCTGCGCGACGCCGCCGAGCGCGACGCGGAGCGCAAGGCCGGCACGGTGCGCGGGCCGCTACACGGCATTCCGGTACTGCTGAAGGACAACATCGATGCGCTGCCGATGGTCAATTCCGCCGGCTCGCTGGCGCTGGCGACGCATCGCCCGAAGCAGGATGCGCCGCTGGTCGCGGGACTGCGCGCGGGCGGCGCGGTGATCCTGGGCAAGACCAATCTCAGCGAATGGGCCAATTTCCGCTCCAGCCGCGGCACATCGGGCTGGAGCGCACGCGGCGGACAGACCCGCAATCCGTATGTGCTCGACCGCACGCCCTGTGGCTCCAGCGCGGGCACCGGCAGCGCCATCGCCGCCAATCTGGCGGCCGTCGGCGTGGGCACCGAGACCAACGGCAGTATCCTGTGTCCCTCCGCGGTCGCGGGACTGGTCGGCCTGAAACCCACCGTCGGCCTGGTGAGCCGCAGCGGCATCATTCCGATTTCCGCATCGATGGATACCGCCGGGCCGATGGCGCGCAGCGTCGCAGACGCCGCACTGCTGCTGCAGGCGCTGGCATCTGCCGATCCCGCCGATCCTGCCACCCAAGCCGGCAGCCGTCGCGTCGACGACTACGTCGCAGCGCTGAAACCCGGTGCATTGAAAGGCGCACGCATCGGCGTACTGCGCGAATCCATGGGCTACCAGCCCGACGCCGACGCGGCGTTCGAACGCGCGCTGCAGACGATGCGCGATGCCGGCGCCACGCTGGTGGATGCGAAGATTCCGACCGCCGGCCAGTGGAACGGCGACAGCCTCAACGTGATGCTCTACGAGTTCAAGGATGGCCTGAACCGTTATCTCGCCGGCAGCGGCGCAGCGGTGAAATCGCTCGCCGACATCATGGCCTTCAACACCGCGCATGCTGATCGCGAGATGCCTTTTTTCGGGCAGGAAGCGATGACCTTGGCGGAAACGAAAGGCCCGCTGACGGATCCCGAATACATCGCGTCGCGCGACAAGGCGCGGCGGCTCGCCAGAGAGGAGGGCTTGGACGCCGCCTTGAAAGTGCAGCAACTGGATGCGGTGGTCGCGCCCACGACCTCACCGGCGTGGGCCATCGACCCGGTGAACGGCGATCATTTCCTTGGCTCGGGCTACGGCGTGGCTGCGGTCGCCGGCACGCCCAGCCTCACCGTGCCGACGGGCGAGGCGCACGGGCTGCCGGTTGGCATGGTGTTCATGGGGCCTGCGTGGAGCGAGGCCCGGCTGATCGGTCTGGCTTACGATTACGAGCAGGCGAGCCACGCGCGCAAGCCGCCGCGCTTCCTGCCAACGATCGACGCGCGGTGATCGTGCAGGCTGAGTCTCGCAGGGAGCGATCGCTCTGACGCTTGACCTCGCGCTAGACCCGCAGCTCTGGCTCCTGACCGCGCTCGCTGGCTTCGCCGCGGGGCTGATCGACAGCATCGTCGGCGGCGGTGGGCTGGTGTTGACACCAGCCATGCTCAACCTGCATCCGGGCCTGCACATCCTGCAGGCCATCGGCACCCAGCGCACCAGCTCGATCTTCGGCACATCGGTCGCGGCCTGGAATTATCTGCGCCGCATCCGCATCGAACGCCGCATCCTGTTCCCCGCGTGCGTCGCCGCGCTGCTGGCTTCGGCGGGCGGCGTGCAGTTGGCCAAACGCATCGATCCCGACATATTGAAGTGGACGGTACTCGCGATCTGCGTGGTCCTGGCTGTCTACACCGTGCTGCGCAAGGATCTCGGGCTTCGCGAAGAGCGCCGCTTCCATCCGCGGCACGAAGC
>JAYUIZ010000387.1:0-2245 GCA_043765595.1 Lysobacter sp.
AGTTCGTCGATGCAAGCCTCATCGACAGCGCCCGTGAGGGTCGCCAGTGGTTTGCCAAGGGTCACGAATGCCCCGGGTAACGCGAGGATATGCACATGCGCATCGCGCGCGGCAGCATTGCGTTCCAATATCGCCATATCGATATGGACCACATAACCAACGCGTTCCGCGTCCAATGGCATGCCCTCAGACAGCATGCCCTCGGCAGGAACACCGCCCATCCAAGGCTGTTCTGCACGCCTTCGCATTGCGTCGCGCGCTGCGCACTCCACCAGCGAGATGGTTTCGCCGACGCGACCGAAGCGCGACAACTGTTCGATCCAGCGCAGCAGGGTCACGGTAATCAAAACAATTACAGCCACCGTTGCTGCGAACAGCACCAGTCGCCCATTGTCGCCGTAGATGACAGTGCTAAGCGCGATCAGGCCCACGATCGAAAACAGGAAGGCGCCTGTGAACGTTGCCAGTGCACCCTGTGCGCCGTCGTCTTCGATCAGCAGCTTCGCCGCGCGCGGGGTTGCGCTCTGCGATGCAGCGCTATAGGCCGCAACCATCGTTGAAAGCGAGAACGTCGTGACCGCAAGCATCGAGCTGGCCAAGATGGCCAGAATATTGCCAACCGAATCCGCGCCGATGCGTCCGGCCAAGCCGGTGGGCAGCATCGGCCCGATGACAGCGCCGATGAGCGCGGTCACGACCGCGAGTACGGAATACAGCGTGGCCCGAAACCACATGCGTTTCGAGAGTCTCTGCAGTGCGTAAAGGGTTTTGTGGGTGGAGGCCATGGGGATCAGACTACTACGTGGGAAAAGGCAGCGAGCGCAACGCGGACTTGCCCGTTACCGTCCCGATCGATCATTTCTCCAGATATTTCTCCGCATCCAGGGCGGCCATACAGCCGAAACCCGCGGAAGTGATGGCTTGGCGATACACTTGGTCGGCCACATCGCCAGCGGCATACACGCCCGGGACCGAGGTCTGGGTGGCGTTGCCGTCGAGTCCGGTTTCGATGGTCAGATAACCGTTCTTCATCGCCAATTGGCCCTCGAACAGCGTGGTGTTCGGCGTGTGGCCGATGGCCACGAAGAACCCGTTGACCGCGATATCGCGGGTGCTGCCGTCCAGCATCGACTTCACGCGCATGCCGGTGACGCCGCTGTCATCGCCCAGCACTTCGTCGACGGTGTTGTGCCACACGGTTTCGATCTTGCCGGCCTGAACTTTCGCGAACAGCTTGTCCTGCATGATTTTTTCGGCGCGCAGCGTGTCGCGGCGATGCACCAGATAGACCTTGCGGGCGATGTTAGACAGATACAGCGCTTCCTCGACCGCGGTGTTACCGCCGCCGATCACCGCCACGTCCTGATCCTTGTAGAAGAAGCCGTCGCAGGTGGCGCAGGCGGACACGCCGCGGCCCATGAATTTCTCTTCCGACGGAATGCCCAGATACTTCGCGGTGGCGCCTGTGGCGATGATCAGCGCGTCGCAGGTGTACTCGCCGCTGTCGCCCTTCAGCCGGAACGGCCGCTGCGACAGGTCTGCGGTGTGGATGTGGTCGAAAATGACTTCAGTCTCGAAACGCTCGGCGTGCGCCTGCATCCGATTCATGAGGTCCGGGCCCATCAGGCCGTGGGCATCGCCGGGCCAGTTGTCCACCTCGGTGGTGGTCATCAGCTGGCCGCCCATCTGCAGTCCGGTGATCACCACCGGCTTGAGGTTTGCACGCGCGGCGTAGACGGCAGCGGTCCAACCGGCGGGGCCGGAACCGAGAATGACCAGTTGGGTGTGCTTGGAAGTGCTCATGAAGCCTCAGGATCGAAGGAGGGGCGGCGCAGTGACCGGCGCGAGACGGCATAGCTTGGAGACGCGCGGCGGGCGAATCAAGGGAAACCCGCCGTCAGCGCCCGGCAGCAGCATCGGAATGCAGTTCCGCGGCCTGCGCACCGTTTCGGCTTCGGCCTGTCTCTTTAGTGCGAGTCGACGATCCTGATCCCGCACCGAACGCTCGGCCACTTGATCCCCATCACCCTCTGGAGTTACATAAACATGAATACGAATCCGCTTTCGCTGCTGTCCGGCGCTTCCCTCGCAATGCTCGCCGCCGGTCTGGCCGCATCCCCCGGCGCGCAAGCCGCCAAAGCCAAGCCCGCCGCCGGCAAGGTCGCGATGGTCCATTGCGCGGGCGTCAACAGCTGCAAGGGTCACAACGACTGCAAGACCGCCAGCAATGCCTGCGGCGGCCACG
>JAYUIZ010000388.1:0-2244 GCA_043765595.1 Lysobacter sp.
GTCTCGGTCGCCTTGGGGCAGCCACATGTCGTTTGTTTTCATGGTGTGGTCTCCCGAGGCGGAATTGCCTCGTGGAGCCGGCCCAGCGCGCCGTCCGCATGTTTCGCACCCATGAGCGAGCACGCTTACGCGCGCAGCGGGGGCCGCAACGAAAGCCGCGTTGCGCCCGTGGTAAAGCTCACCACGGACAAGCAACGCGATCAGATGAAGTGAAGGAGGCCCGCCCTTGCGAAACGGGCAGGCACGCTACGGTTCCAACGTAAGAGGCTTCGCAGCGGGAGACCTGCATTGCCCTCGACAGGTCTGGGCCACGGCACCGAGCCGCACTGATCTGCTCAGCCGGCGCCGCTCAATGCATGGATCTCGATCTTGGCCGCAGTTGCGCCCGGTTGGAGTCGCTCTGCCGCTTACCACTACCTTCTGCCGGAGGCGGACCAAACGGATCTAGCGCAATCGGGTTAACGCTCGTGATGTGATATGTGTCCTCCAATCGCACCCGTGCGGCGACCATCTCCGCACGTGCCCGATCAATGCGTTGCTCGCACGCTACCATGGCCCTGCGTGATACCGCCTCCCTGGCCAAGAAGAGCGCCCGCCTTGCCAACAGGATCTCGCTCTTGACTACTGGCTCAGCTGGATTGCAGGCCATGGATTTACGTGCCAGTGCCGTCCACAACCTGCAATGGTTGTCGTAGGGCTTCCGAAGCGCGCTCACGTAATCCTTGATCGCTTCGGCGAGCAATTCCGTATCCGCAAACAGCATGGGTTTGGTCGCATACACAGCAACCCGGTCGGTTCGCAGCGAGGCCAATGCCTGAACGAACTCCGGTTCGAGTCGGATGTCTGGGATTTCCTGCGCCTTCATCAATGCAGCCGCCGCCACTGTGCCTTGGGCGGCCAGCCACAGCTCGACCAACTTCCTTACCGAGATATCTATCTCTGAGTGATTGATCTTCCGGGCATTGATGGATCGATGGGCGTTTGCGAGCCTACGGGCGAGATCACTGGGATGACCGGATCTCGACGGGTTGCCGGTCATCGGGGCGCTTGGCGGGTTAGACCGCCTCCCCGCGACCCGGCTGCCCAGTTCCGACACGCTCGGCAATTGGGCCGGATGTAAATCAGGCTGGCACGGGGTTGATGATGTGGTTGACGGGGCTGTCATGCGCGCCCTCACAGCTTGAACCGAGGATTGCGATTGGCCTTCGACAGCAGGTCCTCGGATGAAGTCTCTTCCGCTGCGGTGGCAGGCGTCTTGGCGTGGTCTTGCCCAGTGTTCGCCTGAACCAGCACGAGCGGATACAGGCGATTGAGCTTACTCACGTCCATGAAGAGTTTCACCCGAGCCTGATTGATCACGTCCATATCGCGGCCGAGCGCTGAGCCCATCAGCGCCTCTTTGGCACGGTTATAGTTTTCCCTGGCGCGTCGAAGATGGCGCGCGCTCTTCCCGAGAATGTTGACCTCGTCCTCCGCAACGGTGATCTGCGCCAACGCGCGCGCCACTGTCTCCCGATCCCTTTGCGGTTTGAGCATGGCACCAGCATAGATCTGCATCGACTGCACCACGCTATCGACGGCGTCGCGAAATCCGGGAACTGAGCCTGCCCCGTCTCTGCGGCATTCGAGCGCAAGCATGGCGTCGTAGATCGGATCCTCAATGCGAAAGCCGGGTAGATCCCTGACGGAGTCAAGAGCTATTCGCGCAGCTTCAAGCTGCGACGCAAGCCAATCCTCGATTACGCGTGCTTCGGCATTGAGCACCTCAGCGCCAGCGCCAACCGCCCTTCCGACTTTGGATGTCTGCAAATTCGGTTGTGCTGATGGCGTGGGTGCTCGCTTGCCCGGAACGGGCTTCTTGGGCGGCTGCTCCCGACAGACATCCCTCAACGCAGCCAGGTATTGGCCAGGTAGGGCTTCAAACAAGCGCCCCTCACGTTGCGCCTGCTCAACGGCGGGGGCGACCTCCGCCGGCCCGGAACCGGACTGCGCTTGCTCGGCCTTCATCGCCAGGAAGGTCGCCCGATCGAGCCGACGCTTGGGCGGCCGCGTCAGCTCGATTGCCTTGGGATAGTCGCCTTGGGCTGCCGCTTCGGCCGCCTGCACGGTCAAGCGCCGATGGTCAACGCGCTGGTCGATGCCCGCTCGTTGTATATGCGCGTTGATGACATCGGCCACGATGCCACGCACTTCCCTAATCGCTTCTGCGCCTCGCCCACCCCTGGCATCGAACTCCGAACAAGC
>JAYUIZ010000389.1:0-2242 GCA_043765595.1 Lysobacter sp.
CTTTTTCTGCGGCTTTGCGTTTCGCCTTGCCCCAAGCTTCGCCGCCCAGCGAATGCAGCGGCGCGGTGTCCGGCGACGCGCCGGAATAGCGACTGACCAGATGCAGTTGAGTGACCGGCACATACAGCCGATCGCCTTTGGCGTATTCGATATCGAGATACTCGCCGGCCTGGCCGCCGGCTTCCAGCGTCACCAGTCCGCGATAGCGGCCCACGCCGTGGTCTTCGTGCACCACCGGCGCGCCTTCGCTGAGCTCGCCGAGGTCGCGGATGATCGCTTCAGGTTCGCGGCCCGCGCGCTTGCGCCGGCGCGGCTGCGCGGCGCGTTCGGGAAACAGCTGGCGTTCGGTGACGACGACCCAAGGCGCGTCGTCATCAATGCCGAAACCGTTGTCGAGCGGCGCCACGGCAATGAACACGCGGTCGGGTGCATCGGCGTTCGCGGCATCGAGGAATTCTGGAAACGACGCAACCACGCGCGGATGGATCCCGGCCGCGTGCAGCACTTCCAGCAGCGCCTCGCGACGCCCGGCGGAATCGGCGGCGATCAGCAGCCGGCCCGGATACGACGTGAGGAAGGCTTTTGCCGCCGCCGCGGGTTCCGCGTCTTTCGCCATCAGCGGCAGATCGGGCGCCGGCTGCGTACCGATCGACAGCGCCTCGTCGCGACGCGAATGCCCTTCGCCGCAAATCTCGATGCGCTGGCCAAGATTCAACTGCGTCCGCAGTACGTCCGGCGGCAGATACAGTTCGTCCGGCGGCAGCAATGGCCGCTCGATATCGTGCCGCCGCTGCTCGTAGCGTTCACCGGTGATGCGCCAGAAATGATCCGCTGCGCCCTGCACGCCTTCGCCGAGGATCGGCAATCTGTCAGTGCTGAGGTAGTCGAACAGCGTCGCTGTTTTATCGAAGAACAGCGGCAGGTAATACTCAATGCCGGCCGGCGCATGGCCCGCCTTCAGATCCTGGAACAGAACGCTGCGCCGGGTGTCGATATCGAAGCGGTCGCGCAGCGTATCCATGGCGCGCTGCAGCGATTCGCCCTCCAGCGGCACTTCTCGGCCGGGCAGCAGTTGTACCGACTGGTATTTTTCCAGCGATCGCTGCGACTCCGGATCGAATGCGCGGATGGTGTCGATTTCGTCGTCAAGCAGTTCGATGCGATAGGGCTCATCCGAGCCCATCGGATAGATGTCGAGCAGACCGCCGCGCACCGCGAAGTCGCCGGGGTCGAACACCTGTGGCACGTTGCGATAACCCGCGCTTTCGAGGCGGCGCTTTTCCTCATCCATGTCCAGCCGTTGGCCGACGCTCACGTCGAAACTGCCGCCGACGATGTGCGATAGCGGCGCCAGCCGCTGCATCAGCGTCTGCACAGGCACCACCACCACGCCGCGACGCAGCGACGGCAGGCGGTGCAATGCGGCCAGCCGCTGCGACACGATGTCCGGATGCGGGCTGAACCGGTCGTAGGACAGGGTCTCCCAGTCGGGGAACGGCACGACCGGCAGGGCGGGATCGGCGCCGATCAGCGTGCGCAGATCATGCTCCAGCTGATGCGCCGACTGGTTGTCGCGCACCACCACAAGGAGTGGACCGTCATGCGTGCGCGCGAGGCGCGAGATCGCCCAAGCCAGCGCGCTCGCGCTCGCGGGTGCACGCCACCAGGCGCGCAGCTGGCCGCGCTTGGGCAGGAGATCGAAAGAGGGTAGGGAAGTCATGGCCGCCATTTTACCGGCCACGCATCGAATGGCGGACATTCACAGGAAGATTGCCTGCGCTTGGACGCGGATCGATGCGAGTCGACTAGAGTGGATTCACATTCCGTGCATTGTCCACAAGCGCCGGTTTTGCCGTGGATTACCGACAGACCCCCAATGCATCCGGGTGTTGCGATCGCGCGCTGAGCGGCGTCGCCTTCAGCTGGAGCGCGCTGCAGGCCGCCTTATGGACGTAACTCATGCGGCCGGTACGCAATATCGGTGCTGTCCGATGGTATTTTTTCTTCGGGTCTGCAACGTGCAGGCTCGTTTTCAACGGAATCTTTATGGAGGACGTGTCATGAATCGTATCAATCGCATCCGTTCCAGCATATTGGCCTGTCGTTCGTGGCCTTGATGGCGGTGTCGCTATCCGCTCGGGCGTATTGGCCTTGGGAATCGATCTCGGTCAGCAGTCATTACGATGCCGACGGCTCGCTGGTCGGCGTAGAAGCCGGTAGGTGCCTGCGGCTTTCCGCTGGT
>JAYUIZ010000390.1:0-6240 GCA_043765595.1 Lysobacter sp.
GGTCGCGCGGCCGTAACCCCAGCGCGATCAACGCGACGCCGTATGCGCCCGCACCCGCTGCAACCGTGGCAAGCAGCCAGCCGACGCGATGCCAAGGGCTGGCGATCGCGGTCCAGTCGCCGACCCACTGGGAAATCGCCAGCACCACGGCAGTCATCGCCACGCAGCCCAGCGCGATCCGCAGCAAGTGCTTCCCCCAGCCAGGCTGCGGGCGAAGCAGACCGTCGCGGCGCAGGTAGCGCCACAGCAGCCAGGCATTGAAAATCCCGGCCAGCCCAGTCGCCAGCGCGATGCCGCCGTGTGCGCCGTCGATATCGTTCAGCCACAGCGGCAGGGTGAAGGCGATGGTCATCAGCACGTTGGCGATGACGGTGTAGATCGCCGCCCGCATCGGGGTTTTGGTGTCCTGACGGGCGTAGAAAGCCGGCGACAGCACCTTGCTGAGCATGAATGCCGGAATGCCGATGCTCATCGCGCTCAGGCTGATCGCCGCCATCCGGGTGTCGTGGGCGGTGAATTTGCCGCCCTGGTACACCACCGATGTCAGCGGTTCGGCAAGCAACAGCAGGCCCACCGCCGCCGGCACACCGGCCAGCAGCGCCAGCCGCAGGCCCCAGTCCAGCGCCGTCGAATAGCCATCTGCGTCGGCCGCGGCGTGGCGGCGCGACAGATGCGGCAGGATCACCGTACCAATCGCCACCCCGAACAGCCCCAGCGGAAATTCGACCAGCCGGTCCGACAGATACAGCCAAGTCTGGCTGCCGGTGACCAGCACCGAGGCGAACATCGTGCCTACCAGCAGGTTGAGCTGCGCTACCGAGGACGAAAACAGCGTTGGCAACATCAGTTTGGCGACCCGGCGCACGTCGGGATGGCCGAAACCGGGCTTGAAGCTGGGCCGGATCCCCAGCCGCCCCAGTGCCGGCCACAGCACTAGCAGCTGCAGGATTCCCGCAGCCAGTACGCCCCAGGCCAGCGCCTTGGCCGGTTCCTCGAAGCGCGGGGCCAGCCACACCATCGCCGCGATCATCACCAGGTTGTGCAGCACCGGCGTGACCGCCGGCAGGGCGAACTTGCCGAAGCTGTTCAGCACCGAGGCGACCAGCGCCATCATCGAAATGAACAGCAGATACGGGAAGGTGATCCGCAGCATCTGCACGATCAAGCCGAATTTCTCTGGTTCGTCGACCGAGCCAGGCGCGAACAGCCCGGCAATGAGCGGAGCCGCCAACATGCCGATGCCAGAGACCACGAACACCACCGAGAACAGCGCGCCGGCCATGCGGTCGACGAACTCCTTCAGCGCCGCGTCGTCGCCGCGCTCGCGGATCTCGTTCAGCACCGGCACGAAGGCCATCTGCATCGAGCCCTCGGCGAAGATCCGCCGCAGGTAGTTCGGGATGCGGTAGGCGATGACGAAGGCGTCCATGGCCGCCGAGCTGCCGAAGATCCGCGACTGCAGGGCATCGCGGGCGAAGCCGGCGATCCGCGACAGCAGGGTCATGGCGCTGAAGATGGAGGTGGAGCGCAGCAGCCCGCCGCGGCGCGCCGGTTTGGGGTCGGCAGCGCTCATGACGCCGCCCTGCGTGCTGCCCGGTTGACCCAACCCACTGAATCCCCCATAATTTTCTGTCTAGCTGTCCGCATAGCGGCGGCCTGCCCTCTCAAATTCATGTTGCTTCTTCTAATTCATGCGATTTGGCAGTGAAGGAACCGTTCGGTTCCACACCTCCCGACCCAACCGATAACCCCAGGATTCCGCCGTGGCCAACATCAAGTCCGCCAAGAAGCGCGCCAAGCAGACCGTCGTGCGCAATGCGCGCAACACCGCTCAGCGCTCCATGCTCCGCACCGCCGTCAAGAAAGTATTGAAGGCGCTCGACGCCAACGACGCCCCCGGCGCCGAAGCCGCTTTCGCAGTCGCCCAGCCGATTCTCGACCGTTTCAGCGCACGCGGCCTGATCCACAAGAACAAGGCTGCCCGCCACAAGAGCCGCCTCACCGCTCGCATCAAGGCCATCAAAGCCGCTGCCTGATCGCATTGGTGAAGTGACAGCCAAAAACCCGGCCTTGGCGGGGTTTTTTGTTGAGGTATGAACCCCGGCCTTGGCCGGGTTTTTTGTTGAGGTATGAACCCCGGCCTTGGCCGGTCTTTTTGTTGTGTCGCGAAACCCGGCTTCAAGCGGATTTTTCATTTGCCGTTGGGCGCGAACGGGCACATGCGACAGATCGATCAAGGCCTCAGCCTTCATCGACCTTGCCCGCCGCAGCGGCTTCGGCATCGGCTTCCAACTGATCTTCGCGCAGGCGATCGAAGCAATGCTGGATTTCCAGCATGATCGGCCAGGTGCCCTCGCGCGACAGCGCCGACACCAGGAACCACGGCTGGGTCCAGCCGAGTTCGGTTACGATCTCTATGGCCAGCGCACGCGCCTCATCCTCGAACATCAGGTCGGCTTTGTTCAACACCAGCCAACGGGGCTTTTCCAGCATCGCCGGGTCGTACTTGCGCAGTTCGTGCTCGATCGCGCGGACCTGCTCGGCGGGCGTCGCTTCCACTCCCCCTTCCATCGGCACCATATCGACCAGATGCAGCAGCAACCGCGTGCGCTGCACGTGGCGCAGGAACAGGCTGCCGAGGCCGGCACCGTCGGCGGCGCCTTCGATCAGGCCTGGGATATCGGCAATCACGAAACTGCGGTGAACCTCGACGCTGACCACGCCCAGATTCGGATACAGCGTGGTGAACGGGTAATCCGCGACCTTCGGCGTCGCCGCCGACACCGCGCGGATGAAGGTGCTTTTGCCGGCGTTCGGAAAACCGAGCAGGCCGACGTCGGCCAGCAGCTTCAGCTCAAACTTCAGCGTGCGTTCTTCGCCCGGCAGACCCGGCAGCGCCTTGCGCGGCGATCGGTTCACCGAACTCTTGAAGTGCATGTTGCCCAGACCGCCCTTGCCACCGCGCGCCACCAGCAGGCGTTCGCCGTGGCGGGTCAGGTCGCCGATGGTCTCGTCGGTCTGGACATTGATGATGACTGTGCCGATCGGCACGGTGATGGTGAGATCTTCGCCGCCCTTGCCGTAGCGCTGGGCGCCCATGCCGTTCTCGCCGCGCTGGGCGCGAAACGAACGCTGGTGACGGAAATCGACCAGGGTGTTGAGGTTTTCGTCGGCTTCGACCCAGACGCTGCCCCCGTCGCCGCCATCGCCGCCGTCAGGGCCGCCCAGCGGGATGAATTTTTCGCGTCGGAAACCGACGCATCCGTTGCCGCCGTTGCCGGCAGTGACGTTGATTTCGGCTTCGTCGACGAGTTTCATGGGATGAACGACTTCTATAGGAGCGGCAAGGACCGCGAACGAATTCTGCGACGGGCAGAATAGACCACTGTGGTTTTTACCGCTGATCGCCGACCACTCACGCCATAAACGAAAAGCCCCGCCGAAGCGGGGCCTCTCGCGAACCAGGCTTCCTGGAAGCAGGCGCAGCGGATCAGACGACGCTGACCATGCGGCGCTTCTTCAGGCCCTTGACCGAAAACTCGACCTTGCCGTCGACCAGCGCGAACAACGTGTGGTCGCGGCCGAGGCCGACGCCCGGACCCGGATGGAACTGGGTACCGCGCTGACGGACGATGATGTTGCCGGCGTCGACGGCTTGACCGCCGAACAGCTTCACGCCGAGGTATTTCGGGTTGGAGTCGCGGCCGTTGCGCGAGGAACCTACGCCCTTTTTATGTGCCATGGCGGCTTCTCCTTACTTGTTGCCACCGGCAATGCCGGTGATCTGGATTTCGGTGTAGTGCTGACGATGGCCCATCTGCTTGCGATGGTGCTTACGACGGCGGAATTTGACGATGCGGATCTTGTCGGCGCGGCCGTGACCGATGACCGTCGCGGTCACGCTGGCGCCCTTGAGCGCGTCGCCGAGGGTCACGCCCTCGCCGTCGCCCAGCATCAGAACTGTATCGAATTTGATCTCGCTGCCGGCTTCGGCTTCGAGCAGCTCGACGCGGAGCGTCTCGCCTTGCATCACGCGGTATTGCTTACCGCCGGTGACCAGAACTGCGTACATGAATGGGATTCCTCTGTAGTTATTTGATGGAGCGTGGCGCGCTTACATCCATCCAAGCGGACGGAAAGAAGCGGGATTTTAATAACTTACGCCGTCCATCGCAAGCGGCGGCCCAGTGCCCCCCGGCCTGCCGCCGGCCTGCCGCCGGCATTCCACCCCAAATAGCCTTTGATGACCGGGTCAGGGCCGGGACACGCCTGGCGGCGTTTTTGAAAACGCATATCTCTTCCCTATGCGGTTTGAAGCCGCCAGTGCGGGACGTGTCCAGACCGGCCCAAAGCGAATCAATCGCTTACATGTTTGTTCCGGTGTCGCAGCCATTCCGTCTGTGACATCACAGGCTCCAGGATACGGACGAGGAGGCCGAATCCGTCCCGTCCATGTTCGATCGACGGGGGCACTTGCCACATGCGAACGGTGAGGCTAGCCTCGGTTCAGGTTGCAGAAGTCATGCAGAGCGGCTCCAGGGGGGAACCGCCGCGGTTGATGTCGATCCACACCGGTGGGCGATGTCGACTGTCCATTCACTCGCGCAAGTAAGGAGCTGTGAATAGATGTCCCAGTGTCGTTCGGAAGCCCACGCCGCTCTCACCCGCAAATCCCGCTGGCGGACACCCGCAGCGCGCACGACAGGCAGCCCGCAGACCCTGCGGCACCGCATGGCGCACACGCGCACAGCTTGCGCGCCGCCGCCCATTTGAATTGAACGCTTCGTCGGCATACGCCGCCGAAGCACACCTCTGTCCCACGGTTGGCCATTGCGCCCGCCGGGGGACGGCGTCCCCCCACCGTCAGAACATCGTCGGTGCAATCAAGAAAGTCAGTGTCAACATCAGTCCGCGCATCAAACGCAGACAACACGCACGCATGAAGGAGCTATGCAACATGATTCGACCCCAGAAAAACAACGTCCTCAAACTGAGCGCACTCGCGCTCGCCGCCGCCGCCATCGTCGCGCCGGCGGCCTGGTCGGGAGGCCGTGCACCGGTCGTCGACCGCAGCCAGATCGACACCACGCGCGCAGCTGCGCAGCAAGAACAGCACGACCGCTTCATCATTACCTACCACGACAGCAGCCGCGCCGCCAAGCTGGCGACGCTGGGCAAGCTGCCGGAAGCTTCAAGCCGGCTCAGCATGGGCATCAACCCCATGCGCACCCTGTCGACCGGCGCCGACGTGATCCGCACCGATCGCAAGCTCGACGCAGCCGAAAGCAAACAGCTGATGGTCGAATTGATGAAAGACCCGAACGTGCTGGCGGTCGAAGCCGACATTCGGCTCAAGCCGCTGTTCGTGCCTAACGATCCACTGTATGCCCAGCAGTGGCATTACAGGAATGGCGCTGGCGGCATCAATCTCGAACCGGCTTGGGACATCACACGCGGTTCCGGCGTGGTCGTCGGCGTGATCGATACCGGCATCGTTCCGCACAGTGAGTTCGCAGGCCAACTGCTCCCGGGCTACGACTTCATCGGCGACATCGACACTGCCGTGGACGGCGACGGCCGCGACGCAGACCCGAACGATCCTGGAGACTGGTCGGCCGCCGGCGAATGCGGCTTCTTCGCGGAAGACAGCAGCTGGCACGGCACCCACGTCGCCGGAACCATCGCGGCGCTGACCGACAACGGCGCTGGCGTGGCCGGCGTCGCACCGAACGCCAAGATCCTGCCGCTGCGCGCCCTGGGCAAGTGCGGCGGCTTCCTGTCCGATATCGCCGACGCGATCACCTGGGGTTCGGGCGGTACGGTCACCGGCGCTCCGGTCAACGCCAATCCGGCCGAAGTACTGAACCTGAGCCTCGGCGGCGGCGGCGCGTGCAGCGTCGCGTTCCAGACCGCGATCGATGCGGCCGTCGCGCGCGGTACGACCATCGTCGTGGCTGCCGGCAATTCCGGCGGCGATGCAGCCACCCAGCAACCGGCGAGCTGCAACAACGTGATCGCGGTTTCCGCGGTCGGCCCGAGCGGCACACTCGCCAGCTATTCCAGCTTCGGCCCGGTGGTCGATGTGGCCGCCCCCGGCGGCACAGGTGCCAGTCCGGCTACGGACAACGTGCTGTCCACGCTCAACCTCGGCCTAACCACGCAGGGTGCGGAAGGCTACGCTTGGTACGCAGGCACCTCCATGGCGGCTCCGCACGTTGCCGGCGTTGCCGCGCTGATCCA
>JAYUIZ010000391.1:0-2241 GCA_043765595.1 Lysobacter sp.
TCTTCGCCGACCGCCGAGTCTCCGGCGGCGCGCCCGTCGACATCGGTCTTCAACAGGCGCTTGTAGGTGGCGAGCAGGTCCGCGATTGGGCAGCCCTTCAGCTTCAGACAGGCGGCGATCACGTCCTCCATGTCCTCCAGCGCGGCGTTGCTTTCAAGCGTGCCAGCGGGGTCACTGTTGCCGACCTTCACCAGTGCGTCGCGATAGCGCCCTTCGGCAGCAGCCATTCGCATCTTCACCGCATCCAGGTCGCGGGTCTTGCGCGACTGCGCCTGGAGATCGTGGGAAGGCAGGGTCGCCAGCGCCAGCAGCACAAACAGCGACAGCGAACACAGGCGGGCAAGCGGGCGGGCGACAGCGACAAATGGGGACATGAACAGCACGGGCAACGGCGGAGGGGAAGCAGGGTAGCCCCCGGTGCCGGCGCGGGCAACCCGCGGAAGTCACTGCCCACGGCGCAGTTCAGACCCGCCGCAGCCAGCCACGCCAAGGGCGAATCCCGAATAGAATCCGGGGCTGACTTTCGCGAACCAGCTTCGCAACCCACTCCGAGGACGCTTCATGGATCCCATCCTGGTCGGCAAGGCCGTCACCACCGACACCAGCGGCAACGTGCATCTGCTGCCGAAGTTCGGTAATCGCCACGGCCTGATCGCCGGGGCCACCGGCACCGGCAAGACCGTGACCCTGATGACCCTCGCCGAAGGTTTTTCACGGATCGGCGTACCGGTGTTCCTGGCCGACGTGAAGGGCGACGTGGCCGGGTTGGCCGCCGCTGGTGCCATGAACGGGAAGATCCAGGAGCGTCTGGCGCTGATGGGCAACCCGGACTACCGCAACGAAGCCAATGCGGTGGTGTTCTGGGACATCTACGGCAAGCTTGGCCACCCGGTGCGGACCACGGTCAGCGAAATGGGCCCGACCCTGCTCGGCCGCATCCTGGAACTCAACGACACCCAGGCCGGCGTGCTGGACATCGTGTTCAAGCTGGCCGACGACCGCGGCCTGCTGCTGCTGGATCTGGAAGATCTGCGCGCCCTGCTCGGCCTGGTCGCCGAAGAGCGCAAGGACATCTCGACCAGCTACGGACTGGTCAGTGTCCAGTCGATCGGCGCGATCCAGCGCGCTTTGCTTCGGCTGGAGCAGGAAGGCGCGGATATGTTCTTTGGCGAGCCGGCGCTTGAACTGAACGATCTGATGCGGACCAACACCGACGGACGCGGCCTGATCAACATCCTCGCCGCCGATCAATTGATCCTCAAGCCGAAACTGTATTCCAGCTTCCTGGTGTGGCTGCTGTCGGAATTGTTTGAAAATATGCCGGAAGTCGGCGATCTGGACAAACCGAAGCTGGTCTTCATCTTCGACGAAGCACATCTGCTGTTCGACGACGCGCCGCCCGCGCTGAAACAGCGGATCGAACAAGTGGTCCGCATCATCCGCTCCAAGGGCGTTGGCGTGTATTTCTGCTCGCAGTTTCCCGACGATGTGCCGGACGAAATTCTTGGCCAGCTCGGCAACCGTTTCCAACACGCCCTGCGCGCGTTCACGCCGCGCGACCAGAAAGCGGTGAAGACCGCAGCGCAGACCTTCGTCGCCAATCCGGCGCTGGACGTGGCGAAGGTCATCGCCGAACTCGGCACCGGCGAAGCGCTGGTGTCGACATTGCAGGACATACCCGGTAAGGGTGGGGGCATCCCGATGCCGGTCGAACGCACGCTGATCGCGCCGCCGCGCTGCCGCATGGGCGCGATCACTGAAGCCGAACGCGCCCAGGTGCGCGCCGGCAGCCCGGTGGGCACCCGCTATGACACCCGCATAGATCGCGAATCCGCGGCCGAGATGCTGGCGAAGAAAGTCGACGCCGCACCCGGCCAAGCCAAGGCACCAGCCGCCCGCACCCGCGCCGAAGACGATGCCGAGGAAGGCGGGTTCGGGCAGTCGGTGAAGGACGCCGTGTTTGGCACCAAACGCCGCCAGGGCATGGTCGAAACCATGGCCAAACAGACCGCGCGCACCGTCGGTAACAACCTGGGCAAAAAGATCCTGCGCGGCCTGCTGGGCGGCATCTTCGGCGGCAAACGCTGATCACGCCATCCGACGCTGCCGTCTACCATCACTCCCCGCATCCATCCCGACCAACCGAGATCCAAACGATGAAATCAAGCACGTCCGCTGCGCTGCTCTGGCTCGCCCTGCCCTTCGCCCTGTTCGCCACCGGCTGCCAGAAGGACGCCGCCG
>JAYUIZ010000392.1:0-6235 GCA_043765595.1 Lysobacter sp.
AATCCGCGGTGTCGTGGCGCGCGGCGATCGAGCGCGCGGACGGTCCGTCGTGTCTGGTCTTCTCGCGCCAGAATCTGGCGCACCAGCCGCGTTCCGAGGCGCAGGTCGCCGATATCCGTCGCGGCGGCTACGTGCTCAAGGACAGCGTCGGCGCGCCGGAATACATCCTGATCGCGACCGGTTCGGAAGTCGGCCTCGCGATGCAGGCCGCCGCCGAACTCGGCGACGGCGCGCGCGTGGTATCGATGCCGTCGACTGATGTCTTCGATCGTCAGGACGCCGCGTATCGCGAAGCAGTGCTGCCGAAGGCCTGCCGCAAGCGCATCGCCATAGAAGCGGGTGTGCGCGATTTCTGGGGCAAGTACGTGGGCCTCGATGGTGCGGTGATCGGCATGGACGGCTACGGCGCCTCCGCGCCCGCCGAAAAGCTGTATCCGCATTTCGGTATTACCGTCGACGCCACGGTCGCTGCGGCGCGGGCGCTCTGATCCGGGCAGGCGGATCGATGCGCGTCGATCCGCGAAAAGACCGGCACATCGGGACAAAACGATGATCGAACCGCTCAATCGCACCCCGCCGCTCTGGCGCACCGACATCGACGGACGCAGCGTCGCGGTATACGACGGGCTGATGCCCGAGCCAGAGCTGCTGAAGCTCTGGGCGGTGTTGAATCGCGCCGGCTTCACCCGTACCGAAATAGCGCGTCCGGATACCGCCGAGCATCGGCACTGGGCGACCGAGATCGCGGTGGACGCGCTGCAAGGCATGCCGTTCCTGGCGCCCACGCTGGCGGCGGTAGCGGACTTCGCACCCGGGCAGCGCTATCGCGTCTATCGCAGCTACGTGAATGTCGCGCACTACGGCGACATGCTGTTCACCCACACCGATGCGCACCCCGGCGCCGGCGAACTCACCGCACTGTGGTACATCTGCGACCGCTGGGACATCGAGTGGGGCGGCGAGACGGTGTTCTATGACCATGCCGCAGACGTGCGCGCCGCAGTCACGCCGCGTCCCGGACGACTCGCTGTTTTCGACGGCGAACTGCGCCACGCAGGCCGTCCGCCGAATCGCGTGTGTTACGTGCCGCGATTCACGCTGGCGTTAAAGCTGGAGCGGATGGGTGATTGAGTCGCGGCACGCGATGGCCCGCGTCCGCGGACAGCGCGTGTGATCCGGCGCGGACGTTGCGTTCGGTTCTCAGCGCGCGTCGCCCACTGCCGGATGTGGCGATATGTCTGGCGCGCCCCGGGATCGTCGCATCGCCCGGCTCCGGCGATGGCGACGTCATCCTCGAAGCGCTGTTCGCGCACGAAAAAGAGCGGATGGTGGCCAGTCGTTTTGATAATGCAGAATCCACGCTCGACTGTGCCGAAGCCGTGCTGGCAGACCGCGGCGAAAGCGGAAACCAGCAGGTCGCGCGATACCAACTGGTGCGCCGCTGCGGGATCCTCGACTATCGGCGCGAGCGCATTCCCGAAGCGCTGAGCCGCTTCGAGTGCGCGCTGTCGCTATCGGAAGGACGCGAAGATCGCGTCGCTGTCGCCCGCGATCTTAAGAACGTCGGCAGCGCGCTGCGCCGGCTCGGCGATTTCCGCGGCGCGCTGCGCGTGCTGACAGACAGCCTGGAGATCCAGCGCGGCAGCGGCGAAGTCTCGGGCGCGGTGTTGAACAACATCGCCGATGTGTATCGGGAAATCGACAATCCCGACGAAGCGATGGGCTACTACCGCGAAGCGCTTGCGGCGTTCCAGCAGCGCGGCGAAGGGGTCGAAGCGGCGCATGTGCTTGAAACCATGAGCGCGATAGATCTAGCCCGCGGCCAGGCGCGGCGCGTCGTTTCTTGGCTGCAGCAGGCACAGCGCAACTATCACGATAACGGCAATCGCGCTTACGAAAGTAGCTGAGGCTGAACGAAAATCCGGGCCGGGAGATGCAGCGGCGTCTGCCGGCCCGTTCACATCGATGGAATCATGCGTGAAGCACGTGACCTCAGCGCGCAGGAGCGAAACGCAGGCTCACGAAGAATTCGCGCCCCGGCTGGCGGTAGAACGCCGCCGTTTCGTAATCCCGGTCGAACACGTTGGCGACCCGCGCTTGCAGGGTCCAGTCGGCTGCGAACGCATATTCGCCGCGCACGTCGAGCGTGGCGAAACCGCCCAGCTCGCGGGTATTGGCAAGATCGTCGTAGCGGCTGCCCTCGGCCACGCCGGTGAAGCCGAGCCGGAACTTGCCGAACGCGCGGTCGAGTTCCAGGCGCGCGGTCTCGCTGGCGCGGCGGGCGAGTTCGTTGCCGCGGTTTGGACTATTGCTGCGATCTTCCGCGTCGAGCCAACTGGCGCTGGCGCCCAGATTCCAGCCGAACAAGGTGCTGTCGACGCGCAGTTCCGCGCCGCGTAGACGCGCATGCTGGATGTTGTTCGGCAGGAAGATCGCGATGTCGAAGGCGATCAGATCGTCCACGTTGGTATTGAAGGCATCCAGGCGCACGCTGGTGCGCTCGCCGCGCCAGGCGATGCCGGCTTCGACGGTCTTCGAGGATTCCGGGCGCAGGTCCGGGTTGCCGAATCCCGGGAAATACAGCTCGTTGAAGGTCGGCGCCTTGAACGCGGTGCCGTAGCTGGCGCTGACGCGCCAGGCGTCGGCGAAGCTCAGGCCCCACGCGGCGGTGCCAGTGGTCTTGTTGCCGAACTGGTCGTTGTCGTCGTTGCGCAGTGCCAATTGCAGATCGTGGCTGCCGTACGTGCTTGTTTCGAGCCGGCCCTGGTACTGCACGAATGCGGCACGGTCGGTGCGGCGGGTGTCAGCGTAGGCCGTGGTGCTGTCGAGACGGTCGCGCAACCAGTCCGCGCCGAGGGTGAGCAACTGCGTTTCGGCGAGGCTGATGTCGGCCTGCACCGACGCATTGTCGCGACGCGTTGCGAAGCTGCCGTTGCTCGCACTGCCGAGGAAGTTGTCGGACTCGTCCTTGTTGCTGCCGACGTTGAAACGCAGATCCAGGAGATCGCTCGCCTTCCAGCGCAACTGCGCGCCGACGACCTGCTGCACGATGTCGGAGTTGTCGACGAAGCTGCCGTCGTATTCGTTGTGGCCGCTGGCATGCAGGGCGTGCGCCTCCAGGGTCAGCGCGTCGCCGATGTTCACGCCGCCGCGCGCGGAGAACGAATAGTTTTGGTAACCGTCGCGGTCGGTCTGGCCGTCGACAAAGCAACCGGCGAAGACCGGCGCACCCGCACCACGGCAGGCATCGATGCCGTCGGTGGACTGCAGGCCGGCGTCGATACCGAACCAACCGCGCTCACCGCTGCCGCCCACGCCCATGCCGCCTTCGCGATAACCGTTGCTGCCGGCGCCGACGTGGAAACGGAACTGCGCCGGACCTTTGTCGCGGCGGGTGAAGACCTGGATCACGCCGCCAATGGCGTCCGAACCGTACAGGCTGGAGCGCGGGCCGCGCACGATTTCGATGCGATCGATCATCGCGACCGGCAGATCCTGGAACGAGGCGAGGCCGGAGGTGGCCGAGCCGATGCGCACGCCGTCGACCAGTACCAGCACGTGATCGGATTCGCTGCCACGCACGAACAGCGTGCTGAGCTTGCCGGCGCCGCCCTGGTTGCTGAGGTTGATGCCGGCGCGGCCGCGCAGCAGCTCGGTGAGCGACTTGGCCTGGCTGCGTTCGATGGCCTCGCGACCGATCACTTCCACCGGCGCCAGCGCGGCATCGGTGGTGATCGCGGTACGCGTTGCGGTGACCACAACTTCGTCGAGCGCGTCGGCGTTGTCGGCGCGCGCATCTGCCTGCGCGGTGAAGGGAAGGGCGGCCGCGAGCGCGGTCGTGACGGCGAGCGCCAGCGGAAACTTTCGGTAGATCATTCGGAAACTCCATCGCGCACACCCGCGCGCGTTGAGGTGGGTTGGAGTCGCGAACGGAAAGAAAGCACGGCGAGAAGCCAGCGGGAAGCCGACAAGCGGACGACAAGCGACGACATCGCCGCAACGCCCTCCGCATCGCAACCGTGGACTTCTTGGCCGGTCTCCGGGCTTGTGCGTTGCCGGATGTCTCCGGCGTGGCCCGCGCGCCTTCCCATAGAGCGTGCTCTACAGTGGCGATTGCGTGGGCCTGAAGCACTTACCGTTGCGGGGGCAGCGCCGGAATGGTGCCGCGCATGTCGCGCGGAACGCACCGGCTTCCCGTTTCAACCCTGGGACGAACGTCTTTGGGTCACCTTGAAGCGCGCGCAGTGTACCCGATCGGGTGGCGGACAGCTTCGGGCGATGGGCGTCTCAGTCGCGACCGTCGGGCTCGTCGAACAGATTGAACGCGGGCACCGGATCGTCTTCGCGCACGGTGTGGGTGGTGGTGACCGGCGAGGCGGCCGGCCGGCCACGGGGCGGCGGCAGCAGCGCGATGGCGGCATCGGCCGCGATCAGCAATTCACTGCGGCGTTCACCGGGAACATCCTGCCAGTGGCAGTCCATCAGTGCGCCTTCCAGCGCATAGAGCAGATTGAGGCTGGGTTTGAAGCCCGCGCGCTTGACTCGCATGAAGGCTTCAAGCGCACCGATCGCGCGTAGCTCTTCTTCGGTACGCAGGCCGACCTGGCGCAGCCATGCGGCGCTTTTCGGACCGATATTGCGGAGTTTCAGCGAAGGAGTGGCCATGCGTATCCGTTGTGGGATGGGGATGCGAACCCGGCGTCGCCGACGCTCACGGGTTCGGCCGCAGGCTGCGGATGAATAAGGCAGCGATGGTTTCGAGTCCTTCCTGATCTTCAACGCCGAAACGCCCGGGAACCGGACTGTCGAGGTCGAATACCCCGACCAGCGTATCGTCCAGTACCAGCGGCACCACCAGCTCCGAGCGCGAGGCGGCGTCGCAGGCGATATGGCTGGGGAAGTCGTGGACATCGGCGACGCGCTGCGTCTGCCGGGTACTGGCGGCTGCGCCGCAGACGCCCTTGTCGAGTGGAATGCGCACGCAGGCCGGCAGGCCTTGGAACGGGCCGACCACCAGCTCGGTGCCGTCGTAAAAATAGAAGCCGGCCCAGTTGAGATCCGGCAACGCGTGATAGACCAGCGCGGACAGGTTTGCGGCGTTGGCGATGCGGTCGGTCTCGCCGGCGAGCAGCGCTTCGGCCTGCGCGGCTAACTGCGCGTACTGTTCCGGCGTGTCGCCGCTCAGCGGGATGGATGCGAAACTCATCGGCGCAGTGTAGCAGCGGCAGCGGACCTGCTTTGACGGGCCGATCCTGCCGTGCCCGGCCGTAGCGTGTCGGATTACCATGCGCTCTCCCGTCCGCAGACGAGCACGATCGAATGACACCAACCCGACGCAGCCTGTACGTTACCGGCACCGACACCGGCGTCGGCAAGACCGTCGCCAGCGCTGCACTGCTCCGTCGTCTGCAGGCCGCGGGCCTGCGCGCCGTCGGCATGAAGCCGGTTGCCAGCGGCTGCGAGCGCACGGCCGACGGCTGGCGCAACGACGATGCCCTGCGGCTGCAGGCGGCGAGCGATCCGCGGCCGGCCTACGACGACATCAATCCGTATGCCTTGGAAGCGGCGACAGCGCCACAGCTCGCGGCCCGCGCGATGGGCGTGCGCGTGGAACTGGCGCCGCTGCTGGATGCGCATGCGCGGCTGTCGGCGCAGTGCGAGGTGGTGGTGGTCGAGGGCGTTGGCGGCTGGGCCGCACCGCTGGACGATGGGCTGGATCAGTACGAACTGCCGCGCGCGCTGACGCTGCCGGTGGTGCTGGTGGTGGGTCTGCGGCTGGGCTGTCTGAGCCATGCGCGCTTGACCGCGCGCGCGGTCGCTGCCGACGGTATCGAACTCATCGGCTGGATCGGCAGCAGCGTCGATCCCGATTTCGCCGAGCGCGACGAGTACGTCGAACTGCTGCGTGCCGCGCTGCCCGCGCCGTGCCTGGGCGTGCTGCCGCATGCCGCTTCGCCCGATCCGCAGGCGATAGCGCAATGGTTGTCATTGCCACCGGGATTCTGATCGGCGCAAAAGAGAACCTGATTCCCCACATTACGCATCCAAGGTTGCGAGCCTGTAATACATAGGGTGGCGTGTTCGTTGCGGTGACGATCATCTGCCCGATCATCAGCACCTTACATATGTGCTGCTGGCCACTCGCAAGCAACTCGCAAGCCACTTGTCCAAGTTACAGCTGTTTACCGGCCGGATCCGACCGCCTTGCCTCAATCCCGCATCAACGTCGATTTGC
>JAYUIZ010000393.1:0-2224 GCA_043765595.1 Lysobacter sp.
TGCCCAGCCGCTGCGCGATGGGCGCGTAGATCTCCAGCGTCTCGCGGGCGATGCGGGTACGCGCCTCAGCGCTCTGAGCGCCCAGCGTGCGCATGTTGTGCAGACGGTCGGCGAGTTTGATCAGGATTACGCGCAGATCGCGCGCCATCGCCAGCATCATCTTGCGGAAACTTTCCGCAGCGGCTTCCTGACGATCCTGGAACTGCAGCTTGTCCAGCTTGGTGACGCCCTCGACCAGCTCGGCGACGGTGACGCCGAAATCGGCCGCGATCGCGTCCCGTGTCAGCGGCGTGTCTTCGATGGTGTCATGAAGGATCGCTGCGACAAGAGTCTCGATATCGACGCCCTGCTCGGCCAGCACGGTCGCGGCAGCCACCGGATGGGTGATGTAGGGCTCGCCGGATTTGCGCATCTGTCCGGCGTGGGCACCCGCGCCGACGCGCCAGGCGCGGATCAGGGTCGCGCGCTGATCCTCGGGCAGATAGTCGGCCGCCGTTTGCAGTGCGCGGACGTAATCCGGCAATTCCGCAGCGGGCGCAGGCGTGGGACCGGCGATGATCGGCTCGAGTTGACTCATGCCGTCAGACTAAGGGGAAACGCCGGTAGTGGGAATGGGCAGCGCGGCATCGGAAAGCGCAACCGCAGCGGTTTGCGCATGGTGATTTCTCCGCGCCCGGAAACGAAGAAACCCCGCCGAAGCGGGGTTTCGCGATATGCGAAGTCATTGAATCTGCACGATGCGGCGTCGATGGATCTAAGGCTCGCGTCGATGACGTTTCCTGCGCTTTCGGGCGCCAGATCTCAGAGATCGTCAGCCTTCGACAGGTCGTCATCGGTGACCACTTCAGCGGCGGCCCATTCGAGAGCTTCGCGTTCCTTGCGCTCGCGCTCGGACTTCTCGACGGCATCGATATAAGTGTTGTCGATGCGGCGCGCGGCGATTTCGCGCAGTGCCAGCACGGTCGGCTTGTCGTTGGCCTCGCTGTTGTCGATCTGCGGCTCGACACCGTTGGCGAGCTGGCGCGCACGCTTGGCGGCCATCATGACGAGCTCGAAACGGTTGTCGACGACTTGCAGACAATCTTCTACGGTGATGCGGGCCATAGTACTCCCGGCGGCCAAGGGCCGTCCGACTGTTGTGTGTGAACCGGTGATTGTAGCGATTTCAGCGGCTTGGGCACAAGCGCGCGCAGGTAAAGGCAGGATGATCACCTACAACTCACACCAAGGTCTTTTCGAATCAACGACTTCCGCATCGTTTGCTTCTCACGCATCCAGAATCCGCCGGAAGGTCAGATTGATCCGCTCCCCGACCGGACGCGCGGTTCCGGGCAGCGCATGCCGATAGCGGGCCTGGGTGTCGCCGCGCATCACCAGCAGACTGCCGTGTGGCAGATTCAGGCTGAGGGGCGCGCCCTCCGCGCGCGGTTTCAGCGCGAAACGCCGGGTCGCACCCAGGCTGACCGACGCGATTACCGGTTGCGGCCCGAGTTCGGGTTCATCATCGCTATGCCAGCCCATGCGGTCGAGGCCGTCGCGGTAGCGATTGGCGAGCACGCTGTTGAAGTCCTCCCCCAGCAGATCGCGCAGTCGCTCGCGCACCGGAACCAGCGCCGCCGGCCATGCCCGAGGCGCGAAACGGGTACGCGAATAGGTATAGACCGTCCCGGGATCGCCGATCCAACAGCTCAATCGCGGCGAATCCACCTCACGGCCGAACATGCGGATGCGGTGGATCTCCCACGACACCTGCTCGCGCAGCGCGGTCAGCAACGCGTCCGCTTCCACCACCGGTAGCCAAGCGTGGTCCAGCGACAGCTCGGCGCCGGCGAGGTCGATGCGCTGCAGTCCGTTCGAAAAAAGCATACGCACATGCTGCCGATTTGCCCCGGCCGCTGCAAACCCGGAAAATCCACGCTCTTGGAACATTCCATGATCTTTGCTGGAGCAGCCGCATGACCGACACCGCACACGCCGCCGCCGTGCTTGCCGACATCAGGCCTCCCGATGTGGAGCGCGACGTGATGGAATACGACGTTGTCGCCGTGGGCGCCGGCCCCGCCGGCCTGGCGTTCGCGATCCGGCTGAAGCAGCTGAATCCCGACATCAGCGTCTGCGTGATCGAGAAATCCTCGACCATCGGCGCGCATATCCTGTCCGGCGCGGTCATCGAAACCGGTCCGCTCGACAAGTTGCTGCCGAACTGGCGCGACAACCCGCCGCC
>JAYUIZ010000394.1:0-6189 GCA_043765595.1 Lysobacter sp.
CTCTACGTCCCGAACGTAGCGCTCTACCAGACTGAGCTACACCCCGACATTGCAGCCGATCATTCTAAGGACTCGCCCTGCTTCCGGCAACCCCGGCGCGCGAATTGGGGCCGGACCACCGATTTCCGGGCATCAAGGCCCACCAAGGGCGGCCTCCAGGCCGGCCAGCCGCTAAACTTGGCGTCTCTGCTGCATGCCCTGGAGTTCCCCTTGATCAAGCCGCGTACACCGCCCGGCGTCCTCGAACTGCTGCCGCGCGACCAGATCGCCTTCCAGCGGATGCTGGACACCATCCGCCGCACCTTTGAACGCTACGGCTTCCTGCCGGTGGAAACCCCGGTGATGGAGCTGTCCGAAGTGCTGCTGACCAAATCCGGCGGCGAGACCGAGCGCCAGGTGTATTTCGTCCAGTCGACCGGCTCGTTGGAGAAAGCCGCCGACGGATTGCCAGGGCATGCTGTTCCAGAGCTGGCCCTCCGCTTCGACCTCACCGTGCCGCTGGCGCGCTATGTCGCCGAACACGAGCACGACCTCGCATTTCCGTTCCGCCGCTACCAGATGCAGCGCGTGTATCGCGGCGAGCGTGCCCAGCGCGGGCGGTTTCGCGAGTTCTACCAGTGCGATATTGACGTGATCGGCAAGGACGCGCTGTCCACGCGGCACGACGCCGAGATTCCGGCGGTGATTGCATCGGTGTTCGAGGCGCTCGCGATCGGCGAATTCACCATCCACTTCAACCACCGCAAACTGCTGCGCGGTTTCTTCGAAGGCCAGGGTATCGGCGACGGCGAGCGTCAGGCGTCGGTGCTGCGCGAGATCGACAAGCTCGACAAGCGCGGCGAAGACGCGGTGCGCGCGACTCTGACCGGCGAGGGCTTTGCGCTTTCCTCCGAAATCGCGGACACGCTGCTGGCGTTCTCGCGCGTCCGCGCGATCGGCCATGATGCTGCGCAGGCCGCGCTCGACGCGCTGGGCGCTGGCACTGAATTGTTTGAAGAAGGCCGCAGCGAACTGCGCGAAGTGCTGCGCCAGCTGCGTGCGCTGGGCGTCGCCGACGACCGTTTCGCGTTGAATCTGTCGATCGCGCGCGGTCTCGATTACTACACCGGCATCGTCTACGAAACCACCCTGAATGCGAATCCGGAAATCGGTTCGATCTGCTCCGGCGGTCGCTACGAAAACCTTGCCAGCCACTACACCAAGTCGAAGCTGCCGGGCGTGGGCATCTCCATCGGCTTGACCCGATTGTTCTGGCAGCTGCGCGAAGCCGGGCTGGTGGCGACCGCCGACAGTTCGGTCGACGTGCTGGTGTCGCTGATGGACGACGCTGGCCTGGACGCCGCGCTGTCGCTGTCGCAGAAGCTGCGCGCGGGCGGACTGAACGTCGAAACTCAGCTGGAACCGCGCAAGCTCGCCAAGCAGATGCAGTACGCCGACCGCGCCGGCATCCGCTTCGTGGTGATTCGCGGCGAAGACGAAGTCGCGCGCGGCGTGGTTGCGGTGAAGGATTTGCGCCGAGGCGAACAGTTTGAAGTCGGCGAAGCCGATCTGGCGCGCACGCTGCTGGTCGAACGCGAACAGTGGCGCGCGCTGCCGCATGCGCAGTCGACGCGCCCCGGGGTGAAGGCATGAAACCGATCCGCCTCGACGGCCGTTCGCTGACCCGCGACAGGATGGTGGAAGTGGCGTACGGCGCCCAGGTGATGCTGGACGAGGGTGCGCTGCGCAACGTCGCGCACGCCGCCGCGTTCCTGGCCGAACAGGTCCGCCGCGAAGAGCCCATCTACGGCGTTTCCACCGGTTTCGGCAGCAATGCCGACAAGCTGCTGGGCGCGCATCCGCTGCGTGATGAACTGCCGGGCGCAATACCCTCGGGCCGCTCACTGCACGAAGAACTGCAGCGCAATTTGATCATCTCGCATGCGGTCTGCGTCGGCGAACCGTTTTCCGCTGACGTGGTGCGCGCGATGCTGTGCATCCGCATCAATACGCTGCTGCGCGGGCATTCCGGCGTGCGCGTCGAAACCCTGCAGGCGCTGACCGCGATGCTCAATGCCGGCGTGGTGCCGGTGGTTCCGCAGCTGGGTTCGGTGGGTGCATCGGGCGACCTTGCGCCGCTGTCGCACTTGGCCATCGTGCTGCTAGGCGGCGGCGAAGCGTTCTACGACGGCGAACGTATGCACGGCGCGGAGGCCTTGAAGCGTGCCGGCCTCGCGCCGGTGACGCTGTCGTACAAGGAAGGTCTGGCGCTGAACAATGGCACCGCGCAGATGCTCGCCACCGGCGTGCTCGCGCTGCATCGTCTGGACGAATTGCTCGACACCGCCGATCTGGCCGCGGCGATGACCATCGATGCCTTCGCCGGCCGTCTCGGCGCGTTTGCTGAAGAAGTACATGCGCTGCGTCCGCATCCGGGCCAGGTCGAGGTGGCGGCGAATCTGCGCGGGCTGCTCACGGGTTCGACGCTTGCCAATATCGCGTATCACCTGGTGCCGAAATTCCGGCCGTGGCTGCCGAAGAGTTGGGACACCGCCGAATCGCAGGCGCTGAGTTTCGATATCGGCTGGGACTGGGTGCCTACTGATCAGCGCCACGGCCGCGAGAAGTTCTACAACCGGTTCAAGCCGTTCCGCGGCGGCAAGAAGCATCAGCCGCAGGACAGCTATTCGCTGCGCTGCACTCCGCAGGTGCATGGCGCAGTGCGCGACGCGGCGGCGCAGGCCAAGCGCGTGTTCGAGATCGAATTGAACGCGGTCACCGACAACCCGCTGGTGTTCCCGGACGCGCGCGCCGAGCACGTCGAACAACAAGTCATTTCCGCTGGTCATTTTCACGGCATGCCGCTGGCGCTGGCGATGAGCTACGTCAAGGCATCCATTCCGGTGCTGGCGTCGATCAGCGAACGTCGGCTCAACAAACTCGTCGACCCCGCGACCAACGACGGCCTGCCGCCGTTTCTGATCGGTAATGAGGACGCCACTGAATCCGGCTTCATGATCGTGCAGTACACCGCAGCGGCGATCGTCAACGATCTGGCAAGCCGCGCGCATCCGGCTTCCGTGTACTCGATCCCGACCAGCGCGAACGCCGAGGATCATGTGTCGATGGGTGCCAACGAAGCGCGGCATGTGCTGTCGATGGTCGACGACCTCGGCAAGGTGCTGGCGCTGGAGTTGATGACTGCCGCGCAGGCTTTGGATCTGCGCCGCGACATGATCAACGCCGCGCGCGATCTGGCTGATCGCGCTGATGCCTTGGAGCTTGCGGCGAAAGTGCAGGGCGGTCCGCAGTCCATCGACGAAAGGCATGCGGATTTCCTGTCCGAAGTCGAGGCGCTGCGCGTCGAGCTGGCCGCAGCCGAGCCCTTCCACCCCGGTCACGCCGTGGCTGCGGCGCATGCCGCCATCCGCGAGCGCGTGCCGTTCCTGGCCCGCGACCGCGCGATGGATGTCGATCTCGCCGCCGCGCTTGCGGTTGTGCGCGATGGCGCGGTGCTGGCGGCGGCGCGTCAGGCCGGTTGAGCCTGTTCCTGTCGGAGCGGGAGCTTTCAACAACCGAGCGGTTGGTCAAGCCGGGATAACCGCGACATCGAAAGGATGGTGCGGCGGGTTATCGCGATATGTGGCTCGGGTTTACTTTGATGGCATGTGTTGCCGCAACCTGTGGCTGGCCGGGCTTCGCGACTTGCGTCGCTCCCACAAAAGCGTTGTGGTTTTTATCAATCCCACAAAAAAGTCTTGTGATTTGTATCGCTCCCACAACAGCCATTCTGTTGGAGATGATGTTGTTGGAGGTCATGCTTTTCGAGATCATGCTGTTGGAGATCATGCTGTTGGAGATCTGCTGAAATTGGTGTCATGCCGATCGAGTGTGCTCCTGTAGAAGCGGCGGATTTCAACAACAGAACGGTTGGTCAAACCGCGAAGTCCGACCGAGTCTTTGCCTGTGGGAGCGACGCAAGTCGCGAGGCCCGCGAGGCCGAGCTGATGATGTACGCAATCATGATGGGTGTCTGCGGTTCGCTTCGATCGCATGAGCTGCAGCAATCCCGGTTGCTCTGCTGGCCTCGCGGATACCGCCGCCCCAGCAGTGCCCAAAGGCTCGCGTAGCGTGCGTCCTCATCATTCCGGGCTGAATCGTAGAAAAACCGGGTTGACAGCATTGGCCTCGGCATTTAATGTATTAACACGCTAATACAACGATTCGATAAGCACGACCATGAAGCACCGCCCCCAGCCCGTCCCGAAACGCGATGCCGAGGCCGATCTTGACGCCTTGGCGCTGGCGTTGGCCGGATTGTCGGTGCAGGCGGATGTCCGCGCGTTCCTGATCGATCTGTGTACCCCGGCCGAACTCGAAGCCATGGCCGACCGCTGGAAGGTGGTTCCGCTGTTGATCGAAGGCGTGCCGTACCGCGAAATCCACGATCGCACGCTGGTCAGCGTGACGACCATCGGCCGCGTCGCCCGCACCCTGGAACACGGTGCCGGCGGCTATGGCCAAGCCATCCAGCAGCGTCGATCGCGCCGATCCGGCGCGCAATGAGCGGCGCGCACAATGAGGATACCCATCATGCAACGAACAGCAGCCGCCACCGAACGCGATCGATTGCGCATCGCTATCCAGAAGAGCGGCCGGCTGAGCGAGCCCGCGCTCGCGCTGCTCGCCGCCGCCGGTCTGAGCTGGCAGGAGAGTCGCGACAAGCTGTTCTATTACGGCGAATCGCTGCCGGTGGATCTGCTGCTGGTGCGCGACGACGACATTCCCGGGCTGATCGCCGATGGCGTCTGCGATCTGGGCATGGTCGGCCGCAATGTGCTGAACGAGCAGGCCTATGAGCGCGAGATGCGCGGCGCGGCGCCGGCCTTCAGCGAATGGCGCGCGCTGGGCTTCGGGCGCTGTCGGCTGATGTTTGGCATCCCCAACGAATGGACGTGGGACCCGCAGACGCAGTTGCCCGGCAAGCGCATCGCCACCAGCTATCCAGCGCTGCTGTCGCAGTGGTTGTCCGAGCGCGGCATTCCCGCCGATGTGGTGACGATGTCCGGCTCGGTCGAAATCGCCCCGCGGCTGGGGCAGGCCGATCTGGTCTGCGATCTGGTGTCCAGCGGCGCCACCCTGGTCGCCAACGGACTGAAGCCGGTGGAAATCGTGCTCGACAGCGAAGCGGTGCTGGCCGGGCCGGCCGACGGTTTCAGCGACGTGCGTGCCGGTATCGCCGATCTGCTGTTGCGCCGGCTCGACGGAGTGATGAAGATCCGCGACAGCAAACTGCTGCTGTTCCAGGCGCCGCGCGCTGTCCTGTCGCAGCTGATGCAGCTGTTGCCGGACGCCGAACCGCCCACGGTGATGTCGCTGGACGGCGGCGGCATCGATGCCGACGGCAACGGCACTGGCGATGTCGCGCTGCAGGCACTGTGCCACGGCGCGATGACCTGGCAGCGTCTGGAAGATCTGAAACGCGCCGGTGCGCGCGGCCTGATGGTATTGCCCGTGGAGAGGATGCTGGCATGAGTACATCAATGAACACTTCGCCGACCAATGCATCGTTCACCGGCTCGCCGCTGATGAGCGCGTCGCACGCGAACCGGATTGATCTGAATCTGCTCACCTGGTCGACGCTGGACGAAGCGGCGCAGCGCGCCGCACTGCGTCGGCCGACTCAGGATTCCGCAGCGGCCGTGCGCCTGGGCGTAGGCAAAATCATCGCCCGCGTGCGCGCCGACGGCGATGCGGCACTGCGCAAATTCACCCGGCTGCTCGATCACGCGGTGCTGGAAACGTTTGAAGTGTCGGACGAGGAATTCGAAGCGGCCGATGCGGCGCTGGATCCATCCTTGAAAGAAGCGATCATCGATGCCGCCGGCCGCATCGAAGCGTTCCATCTCGACAGCGGCATGCACGAATACGCCGTCGATACGGCAGAAGGCGTGCGCTGCCGGCGTATCGTGCGGCCTATCGCCCGTGTCGGCCTGTACATTCCCGCCGGCAGTGCGCCGCTGCCTTCGACCATGCTGATGCTCGGCGTGCCGGCGCGCATCGCCGGCTGCGACGAAGTGATCGTATGTACGCCGCCGCGCACCGATGGCACCGCCGACCCTACCGTGCTGTTCGCCGCGCGCCAGTGCGGCGTGCGCCGGGTGTTCAAACTCGGCGGCGCGCAGGCCATCGCCGCGATGGCCATCGGCA
>JAYUIZ010000395.1:0-2222 GCA_043765595.1 Lysobacter sp.
CGCAACCGCTGCAATCGCAAAGAAAGCGTTAGCCGGAGGGCGGATCGCCCGATGCATCGTGTGCGATATCGCTCAGCGACAGGGTTCCGAACGCGTCGCGCCATGATCCAATGCGGCCGGGTGCAGCGGTCAATGGCTCGATCTCCGCCAGAAAGCGCGTCCGCGGCCAGCTTTCGCCGCCCATCCGCAGCAGGTGCGGATTTTCGACCTGGGCGTCGATCAGCGGCCAGCCCCATGCCTGCAGCCGGAAGGCGAGGGCGGCCAGCGCGGCCTTGGAGCCGCCTGATGCCAAACTGACCATGCTCTCGCCGAAGAACATCCGCCCGACCGCCACCCCATAAATGCCGCCGACCAACCGGCCGTCGCCGTCGAACACTTCCACGCTGTGTGCGTGCCCCAGCCGGTGCAGCTCGGCATAGGCCTGACGCATGTGGTCCGTGATCCATGTGCCATCCTGTCCTGGACGCGGCGTTGCAGCGCAGGCGCTCATGACCTCGACGAAGGCGGTATCGGCCCGCGCAACCCAGCCGCTGCCGCGCAGCTGGCGCTGGAACCGGCGCGAGAGATGTACACCGTCGGTGCGGAACACGATACGCGGGTCCGGCGACCACCATAGGATCGGCTCGCCTTCGGAAAACCACGGAAAGATGCCGCGACGGTAGGCGTTGAGCAGGCGTTCCGGACTGAGGTCGCCGCCTGCAGCCAACAACCCGTCCGGGTCGCGCAGCGCAGTCTCGACCGGCGGGAAAGGCGTGCCTGGATCAGGCGACAGCCAAGGTAGGCGCAGACTCACCCGGAATGGTCTTCGATCGCACGGAATGGCGAATGCGCGGCAAGCTGCGCGGCGTAGCGCCGCACTGCGAGCGCTTCCTCCTCGCACCAGCGCGAGAGCGGTTCGGCGAAATCGGGATCGGCGATCCAGTGGCGGCTGCGCACGAGCGCCGGCAGAAAGCCGCGGTCGATCTTGTGTTCGCCCTGCGCGCCCGGCTCGAAGCGGGTCAGGCCTTCGCGCAGGCAGTAATCGATGCCCTGGTAGTAACAGGTCTCGAAATGCAGGCCGGGCAGGGTGCGGTGCGCGCCCCAGTAGCGCCCGTACAGGGTGTCGCCGCCGCGCAGGCACAGCGCGCCGGCGATGGCCTCGCCTTCGTGATCAGCAAGGATCAGCACCAGTTGCCGCGGCAGCGTCTGCGCCAGATGGCGCAGGAATTCGAGCGTCAGGGCAGGGGAATTGCCGTACTCGGCGAAGGTCTGCAGATAGAAGCCGTACATCGCCGCCAGATCCTCGTCACTGGCTTCGTCGCCGTGGATGATGCGGAACGTCGCGCCGCTGCGCGTGACCTTGGCACGCTCCTGGCGGATATTTTTTCGGTGCTTGTGGTTCATCGCGGCCAGAAAATCGTCGAAACATGTCCAGCCGGCGGCGTTGTGCCAGTGGTATTGCACATCGATGCGCTGCAGCCAACCGGGGCGCGCGTCGGCTGATGTGGTGTCGAATGCCGCGTCATCGCCGGCATCGACGAAATTCACATGGACGGAGGAAGCGCCCATTTCCGCAGTCATTGCCGAGAGCGCTTCGATCAGGATCCGCCGCATCGCGTCGTCGCGCGTCAACAGCCGTGGCCCGGTGACCGGTGAGTACGGCACCGCGCACAGCCATTTCGGGTAGTACGCGCGGCCGTATTGCGCATAGGCGCGCGCCCAGGCATGGTCGAACACAAATTCGCCGTGTGAGTTCGTTTTGAGATACCCGGGAGCTGCGGCAACAAGCACATCGCCCTGCCAGAGTGTGAGATGTTGCGGCGTCCAGCCCCAATCGCTGCGCATACACCCGTGGCGCTCCAGCCCCGCCAGAAATGCGTGCGATACGAAGGGATTATGGCCATCGTGCAGCGCATCCCACGACTCTGCCGGAAGCTGGCTGATCTGTGCGAGAAGCCGCGAGGAGACATCCATCATGGCTGCATACGATGTCTTTCGCCCGCCAGCGCCACCTGCTGAATCGCTTCACGCACCGCTTCCCGGTCGGCTTCAAAGCTCAGCGCATCCATGGCGCGGATCAACGCCAGCCGAGCATGAATCTCGGCCGCATCGCGGCAAGGGCCGTATCCGCTGAGTGCGAGCGCACCAAGCGCTTTCTGAAGGCGGATGCCGATTTCCCGCATGTGCGCACCTTCGCGGGCAATGGTCGGAAACACGTCGTCGAACATGTCCGATTCTTTCAA
>JAYUIZ010000396.1:0-2218 GCA_043765595.1 Lysobacter sp.
TTCAAGAAAACCACCGCAAAGAAAACCACTGCAAAGAAGGCCACCGCGAAATCCGGCGATGCTCAGGCGCATGCCGAGCGCATGTCCAAGTCGCTGAGCGAATCCGCGCAGCAGATCTGGCTCGCCGGCGTCGGCGCCTTCTCTCGCGCTCAGGCCGAAGGTACCAAGCTGTTTGAAGGTCTGGTGAAGGAAGGCATGGGTCTGGAGCAGACCATGCGCAAGTTCGCTGGCGGCCGCGCCGAAGTGGTCCGCGATGTGGTCGAGAACCGCGTCGGTCAGGCCCGCGAGCGCGCCACCGACACCTGGGACAAACTGGAAAAGGTCTTTGAAGATCGCGTGCAGCGCGCCCTGGTCAAGCTGGGCGTCCCAAGCCGCGAAGATCTCAACGATCTCAGCAACCGCGTCGAAGGCTTGACCGCCGAACTGCGCCGCCAGGGCGGCAAGCAGACCGCCGCGCCGCGCAAGGCTGCCAAAGCCGCCAAGACCCCCAAGGCCGCGAAAGCGCCGAAAGCGCCGAAAGCCGAGAAGGCCCCGGCCAAGCGTACCCGCAAGAATGCTGCGCCGAAGGAATAATCTACCGACGCGCCAAGAATGAACGAAGCGGGGCAGCTTCTGTTGCACCGCTCCGCTGATCCGGATTTGGATTGACCGTAACAGTTCCAACGCGCTCTCTTGTGTCGCGAAAGCGATGCTCCGATTGGTGGCCATCGGCCGCTTTTTGACCCGCCAGCCCGCAACGAATGCCGTAGCTCCCCTCCCCTCACGGCTTCAGGTTGGCGGGTTTCTTTTGCCCACAGCAAAAGCATTCGCCGCTGATCGTGGCGTCGCGGATCCCAAACGAAAGGCAGCCTCGCGGCTGCCTTTCGTGTTTTCTCGATCTGCTCGGCGATCCGTTTCCTAGTACGACTCGCCTTACCAGTGCACGCCGCGCATCAGCGATGCGAAGGCGATCTGCTCCTGACTGGGCTGATCTTCCTTCAGCGCCTTGCGGTCGCCCTTGGCCGCAGCCGAATCCGGGAACAGTTCGAACGCGGTGCTCATGATTACTTCATAGGCCTTGGGCGCCACTGCATTGAGCAGCGCCGAGAAGATGCCCAGACGGGTCGCGATGCGGCTGGGTTTCTCTATGATGCCCTTCACCACCATGTCTGCAGCTTCGTCGGTGCTCAGCGTCGGCACGCTTTCGTACATCTTGGTCGGCGCGATCATCGGCGTGCGGACCAGCGGCATATTGATGGTCGTGAAACTGATGCCCTTGCCCGACAGCTCGCCCTGGGCGCAGCGGCTGAACGCGTCCAGTGCCGCCTTTGAAGCAACGTATGCAGAGAACCGCGGCGAACTGGCGAGCACGCCGATCGAGCTGATATTGATGATGTGGCCCTTGCGGCGCTGGATCATCGTCGGCATCACCCCCATGATCAGGCGCAGGGAGCCGAAATAATTCAGCTGCATGGTGCGCTCGAAGTCGTGGAACCGGTCATAGCTCAGTTCGATCGAACGGCGGATCGAGCGGCCGGCATTATTCACCAGGATATCGACGTGGCCGTGATCCTTGAGGATAGCGGCGATCAGGCGGTCGCAGTCGGCCATGTCGGCAAGGTCGGCGGTGTAGGCGAAGACTTTGCCCCCGGTCTTTTTCATCGCATCGCGGGCTTTGAAGAGTTCCTCCTCGCCGCGAGCGACGATAATTGTGGTCGCGCCGGCTTCGGCCACGCGCTCCGCGGTGGATAGACCAATACCCGACGACCCGCCGGTGATCACCACCACTTTGCCCTTGACCTTGCCCTTCAGCGTGCGGTCGATGAACAGGTCCGGGTCAAGATGGCGCTCCCAGTAATCCCACAGCCGCCAGGCATAGCCTTCGAGTTTCGGCACAGAAATGCCGCTGCCCCTGAGCGCACGCTCAGTCTCCCGGTTGTCGAAGCGCGTGGGATAGGTGATGAACTTCAGCACTTCCTTCGGAATCTTGAAGTCGCGTAGCAGCATGCCGATGAAACGCTTGATCGGCGGCAGGTTGCCCACCGCGCCGCGGATGCCGCTGGGCACGAACGCGAACATCCGCGCGTCCAGGCGCATGGTCATTTCCGGCGCGTGGCCGGCGCGGGCGAAAGTATTCAGCACCTCGCCGACGCGCATCGGCTCCGGATCGACCAGATGGAAGCAATGACCGTCGAGTTTAGGCTTGTGGGCGATGTGATCCATGGCATCGACCACGAAA
>JAYUIZ010000397.1:0-6158 GCA_043765595.1 Lysobacter sp.
GCACATGTCATCAAAACGGTATATGCTCGGCCCTCATATGGAGGCCGACACACCAGCGTTGCGCCTGATCCCGAACGGGATCCACCAGCGGGCGATCCAAACCGCCCCGGGTCTTGCCGTCGCCGACGGAAACCTCTCCCATCCGACTTCAACTGAACATGTCACCGGCGCAGTGCCCGCGCGACTGGATTCGGTACGGCTGCTCTCGCTCGATGCCCACGGCCGCGTCCTCAACTGGATCAGTTGGCAGGACGCCGCATGTCTTTACGCCCGCGGCGCGGTCGCATGGACGCTCGGCGAGCCCTGTCTTAACGTACACGGCGGCATCAACCGCATCAGCGGCGAACGCAGCATCATGGAGCTGCATCCCATCGTCGCCGCGCGCGGCCACGCCCGTTCGCATGCGCTCGCCCCTACTCCGGCACTCAGCAACACCGCTCTGTTCGCGCGCGACCAGCATCTGTGCCTGTACTGCGGCAAGCACTTCAGCCGCCAACTGTTGACCCGCGACCACGTGGTGCCACTGTCTCGCGGCGGCCGCGATCATTGGGAAAACGTGGTCTGCGCCTGCTTTCACTGCAATTCGCGCAAGGGCGGCCGCACGCCGCAGCAGGCGTCGATGCCGCTGCTCGCCGTGCCCTACCGTCCGAGCTGGGTTGAACACCTGATCCTGAGCAACCGCAATATCCTTGCAGATCAGATGGCGTTCCTGAAAACGCACCTGCCGAAGAACCCCAGAGGCACCAACATCCTGAGGTGATCGCTGCCGTTGATTTTCGCGGCATGCGTCGCATTACGCACGGACCGGCACTGGCAAGCTGCAGCAAACTGACGCAGAAGGTAACAAAGCGCCGCATCGCGCGCGTTGACGCGGAAAACCAGCTTGGCGACACTGCACAGTCAATATGCATCGGGCTGAAAACATGTCGTTCACGCTGGGCCTGACAGGGATGGATCAAGCCACCGAATCCGCGCTCAAAGCCTCATTCAACGAGGTCTCCGGGCGTATTCGTAGTTGGTCGATGGTGGCGGAGAACGATGCCGACTACATCATCGTCGACATGGACAGCATGTACGGCCCGATGAGCTGGCTGCGACTGCATGCCGCCGGCAAGAAGGTGATCGCCCTCACCTCTGCGTCGCGCACCCAGGCCGACTTCCTTTTGCCGCGGCCGTTCGATGCGCACCAGCTCGGGGCGGTGCTGGGCGAAATCGGCGGCGGTATTGCCGAGATTCCGGCGCCATCCGCACCTGTCGCCGTTGCAGGCCCTGCGCTTGTCCGCGGCCCCGAACAACCCACGCCGGCGCCTGTTGTGGTCGCTCCACCGCCACCGCCCGCGCCCGCGCCGCCTCCGCCTCCGCCAGAATCCGCTGCGCCCACTCCATCCGCACCTCGGTTCGTCGCTGCGGCACAGCCGGCAGCACCTGCAATCCCGGCAGCACCTGCAGCTGTCGCGCCCACACCCGCAATGCCGGCGCCTGCCGAACCAGAGGAACCCACCGCGCAGGTCACGCGCAGCACCGCTTTCTCACATTGGCTGCGCCCCGGCGCACTCAACGGCCGCGCCCGCTATCAAAGCGGCAAGGGGCCGGAGCTGCTGATCGATTTTGCTCAGCGCCAGTACTTCGGCCCGGCCACGCTGAAACCGCTGGCCGAGTATTTCGTCGCCAGCGTCGGTTTGCGCGATTTAGAGCAGCTCGACGACCAGGTTTGGCAGAACGCTACCTCCGGCCTGGGCGAAGCCCAGCCGCTGGCGCGCCTGCAGTGGTTCGGCGGTCTGCTAGCCGGCGAAGGCAAGCTGCTGCCCGGCTTCGACCCCAACGGCCGTTTCGTGCTGAGCAAGTGGCCGCAGACCGAGCGTGAGTACCCGCGTCATTTCCGCATCGCCACCGCGATGATGAAAGGCCCGTCGACTATCGCCGAGATCGCCGCGGCCAGCAGCGTCCCGGCCGCAGATGTCATCGATTTCATCAACGCCAATCTCGCCACCGGCTTTGCCGAGCCGTCCGGCGATGGCAAGTCAGGCAGTCTGATGGACCGCCTGCGCGGCCGCTGAGCGGACATCCCGCCCAGAGTCGAACTGAACACGGCGAACGCTTCGGTTGCCGCTATGCGGTGCGAGGGAGGACAATAGCGCGTTGTCCTCCTCCGACAGTCCAACATCACTGTGATCGACTCCGCGCGCTACCCGCGTCTTTCGCGCATCGCCATTCCCGCCGATCTGCGCACGTTCCCCGAAGATGAGCTCCGGGCGATCTGCGACGAACTGCGCGCCTATCTCATCGAATCAGTAGGACGCAGCGGTGGTCATTTCAGCGCCGGGCTCGGGGTGATCGAACTCACCGCCGCCCTGCACTACCTCTACGACACGCCGGACGATCGCATCGTCTGGGACGTCGGCCATCAGACCTATCCGCACAAGATCCTCACCGGCCGCGCCGACACCATCCATACGGTGAAGCAGAAGGACGGCGTGGCGCCGTTCCCCAAGCGCGACGAAAGTGAGTACGACACCTTCGGCGTCGGCCACTCTTCGACGTCGATCTCCGCTGCGCTGGGCATGGCGATCGCCTCTGCGCGCAGCGGCAGCCGGCGCAGGGTGATCGCGGTGATCGGCGACGGCGCGATGACCGCGGGCATGGCCTACGAGGCCCTGAACCACGCAGGCGGCATGGATTCCGAGCCGAATCTGCTGGTCATCCTCAACGATAACAAGATGTCGATCAGCGAGAACGTCGGCGGTCTGACCAAGATGCTCGGCCGGATGACCGGCAGCCGCACGCTGAATGCGCTGCGCGAGAGTGGCAAAAGACTGCTCGGCGATAAGCGCACCAGTAAGTCTGCACGCTTCATACGCCGCTGGGAAGAACACTGGAAGGGCATGTTCGTGCCATCCACCTTCTTCGAGGAAATGGGCTTCCATTACACCGGTCCGATTGACGGCCACGACATCAAATCGCTGGTCGCCGCGCTCAAGACCCTGAAGACGATGAAGGGTCCGCAGTTGCTGCATGTGATGACCACCAAGGGCAAGGGCTACGACCTGGCCGAGGGCGATCAGATCGGCTACCACGCGGTCTCGCCTTTCGATCCGGAAAAAGGCATGGTCGCCAAGGCAGGCGCGAAAAACCCGACCTACACCGACATCTTCGGCGACTGGCTGTGCGACATGGCCGCAGCCGACCAGAAGCTGCTCGCCATCACCCCGGCGATGCGCGAAGGCTCGGGTCTGGTGCGTTTCAGCAGGGAATACCCGCAGCGTTATTTCGATGTCGCCATCGCCGAGCAGCACGCGGTTACGCTGGCTGCCGGCATGGCCTGCGAAGGCGCCAAGCCGGTGGTCGCGATCTATTCCACCTTCCTGCAGCGCGGCTATGACCAACTGGTGCACGACGTAGCGATCCAGAATCTTGACGTACTGTTCGCGATTGATCGCGGCGGCGTGGTCGGCCCGGATGGCGCGACCCACGCCGGCAATCTCGATCTGAGCTTCCTGCGCTGCGTGCCGAACATGGTGGTGATGGCGCCCGCCGACGAGAACGAATGCCGGCAGATGCTCAGCACCGGCCATCACTACGAAGGCCCAGCTTCGGTGCGCTACCCACGCGGCACCGGCCCCGGCGTCGCGATTCAGCCCAACCTCGACACGCTTCCGATTGGCAAGGCTGAAGTCCGGCACCGCGGCAGCCGCATCGCCCTGCTCGCATTCGGCGCGATCGTGCCAGCGGCCCAGCAGGTCGGCGAAGCACTGGGCCTAACCGTGGTCAACATGCGCTTCGTGCGCCCGCTCGACCGCGCGCTGATCCTTGAACTTGCGAAGACCCACGACGGCTTCGTCACCATGGAAGACAACGTGATCGCAGGCGGTGCAGGTTCAGGCGTCGCCGAACTGCTCGCCGACGCCGATGTGCGGATGCCGATTCTTCATCTCGGCCTGCCCGACGCCTTCCAGCATCATGCCAGCCGCGAGGATCTGCTGGCGGAAGCAGGTCTGGATGCCGCCGGCATCCGCGCCGCGGTGCTGGCGCGCTGGCCGGAAGCGGCAGCGCACGCGGTGCAGGCAGCGCGCGCGACGGGCTGATGAGGAGAAAGACGCGGCATTCTCGCGGCGCTGGGCTGGGCAGGCGGCTGAATCGACCCGCGGCCGTAATTACAGCAGCATCCGATCACGGCTCCTCGATCACATAGCCCTTGGCCGCGAGCCGCTGCAGCAGACCATCCGCCTGCAGCAACTGGTTCATCGGCAGCACTGCGAACGTCGATGCGTTCTGGCCCAGCGCTTTCTCCGCAGCGGCCATCCAAGTGTTTTCCAGGCGCGCCCGGATGTCCTGCATCCCCTGCTTGCGTGCCATCGTGGTGCCCGTGAACACCTCGGCGCAGACGGTGAGCTGATTCTGGTACGGCAGATTACGCAGCATCTCGACATCACCTTCAGCCCAAGCGTTGGCGCGGCCGGCCATGGTGCCAAGATCGCCTTCGATGCGGTCGAGCGTGCGTCGGAAGCAATCCTGATCATCCAGCGCCGCGTTGGAGAACTCGCGCAGCGCGGACTTGGCATTCGCGATCTTGATCTTGATGGTCGGCGTGGTGATCTTCACTTTGCTGCGCTTGGCGGCCTTACGCACTGCGTTCGAAACGATCGGATCCTGACTCATGCCGGAGCGCTTGATCGCTTTGTCGTACAACTCCAGCGCGGCGAACACCGGCCGCCATTCCTCGATGTCGCCGTCGCCGCCAATGTAGCGCTTTTTAAGCACCTGCCAGCGCGCGTGCTCGACCTTGGCAAGCACGTCGCGCAACGTCTTCCCGCCCGGATTCTTGCGCGCCTTGAACAGCGATGGCAGCAGGGTGAGGCCGCGAAAGAAGCCGACATCTGCATCCAGGTCCACGCTGGGCGGCATCAACAGTTCCTGCGCTTCCGAAACGCGGCGTTCGACGTGGGCCGAATCCCAGTCCATGCGCTTGGGCAGCGGGCTCTGGGTGCCGAGGATCCACATCACCCGATCGCCGCTGCGCACCTTCCACAACCCAGGGCCGGAATAACGGCCCGACACGGCGATGGTGTCCAGATCGTTTAAGCCCGCAGGCAGAGGCGGTTCTTCCGGCAGCGGTTCGCCGGGGCGAAGGACTATCTGGGCCGCGGCAGCGCCACTCATAACGCACAAAAAGAAAACGAGCAGAGTTGCGACGGCAACGCGAGGACGCATGCGGAAATCCATGGGGACAGGCGCCGGAAAATCGGCGCTGCGCAGTGTCCAACAAAAAACACGGAATTGCCGCACTTCGACGTCCGCATTCAGCCGAGCGTAGGCTTGATCGGATGATCGGCTTTCCAGATCAGCACATCGTCTAAGCGCATCGGGGCAACGCGCTTCCACCTGCCTCCTCAGCGTTGCCCTCATTTACCATTGGATCGCGAAAGCTGACATGCGGCCCGACGCCGCCGGAAAGGAAGAATCCCGCCAGCCACTCATTGGCCACCCCTCGCTGGGTAAGATTCAGGGCATGCCGGAGGAATCGCAGATGCCCAAACTGGGTCGCGACCAACACACATCCCACCCGGGTCTGCGCATGAACCGCAGCGACCGGCTGCCCGATTGGCCGTTACGCCGCGACGTGCAGGCGATCAACGAACAGACAACACGCATGCTGCGGCCATTGTCGCCGGGCGGGTCGCCGCTGCCGTCCAAGCGCAAGCCCGGTTCCGGTAAGCCAGAACGTCTCACACAAGAATTTCGATCATGAAAAATCCACGCGATGCCGAAACCCTCAGCAACGGCCTGCCACCTCCGCCCATCCCGAAGCGGCTGCGCGAAATACTGAATGACTCTCCGGGGCATCTCGCGCGGATACAAGAGGATCTCGATGATTTGGTTTTAAATCATGCCAAGTCGATCCCACTATTTGAGCAAGCGATTTTTGGATTTGGAAGGACGGACTAGCGCCTTCATCCACGAAGCCCAGGCCGAATTGGAAGCCGCGCAGGCCAGCAGCGATGCGGAAGCAATTGCCAAGGCTGAGGCGAAGGCAAGCCTGATGCGTCGGTCTAGAAGCGCAAACGTGGGCTTGGGCGACTTGGACGAGCTCTGGGAGTATTTCAAAACACACACGAAATTCTTCAAATGAATGAGTTCAAGGCCGAGCTCAGTAAAGATGA
>JAYUIZ010000398.1:0-6148 GCA_043765595.1 Lysobacter sp.
TGACTCCGATAACTCAAAGAGTAGATACTGTTATATGCACCTAGAGAGGTACGCCATCCGGTAGGTTTATACAAGTTTTACCTTGCTTACCTAGCCTCGACCTGCATGCGGATGTGGCCGATTTGATCGAGACCTGATCCGGTGAACGGGGCGCAGCTCTGATGCCACTGGATCCGGAGGCGGGGTAGCGGAGCTTCGCTCCGCTCTACATTTTGTTTTACGGAAAGGTCGCGACTGGGCTGCGACTCACATGTCGGTCGTCATGGTCCGGTCATAAAAATGTCGTCTACTGTGCTCGCTCCCCGGAATGGCCGCAGCCGGCCCGCCGAGCCGCCCGCTCCGGGCACCATGCAGAGCCACGACATGCAGAAGCGCATCCTGATCGTCGACGACGAACCCGCGATCCGCGATATGGTCGCCTTCGCCCTGCGCAAGGGCGAATACGAACCGGTCCACGCCGGCGACGCCCGCGAGGCCCAGGCCGCCATCGCCGAGCGCGTCCCCGATCTGATCCTGCTGGACTGGATGTTGCCCGGCACCAGCGGTCTGGAGCTGGCCCGGCGCTGGCGCCGCGATGCGCTGACCCGCGACATCCCGATCATCATGCTCACCGCGCGCGGTGAAGAGAACGACCGCGTCGGCGGCCTTGAAGCGGGCGTCGACGACTACGTGGTGAAACCCTTCTCCGCCCGCGAACTGCTCGCACGCATTCGCGCGGTTTTGCGCCGCTCGCGCGAGGACGACGAGGACGGCAGCGTCCAGGTCGGCGGTCTGCGCATCGACGGCGCTTCGCACCGGGTCTACGCCGGCGACGCGCAGATCCAGATCGGTCCGACCGAATATCGGCTGCTGCATTTCTTCATGACCCACGCCGAACGCGTGTACACCCGCAATCAGCTGCTGGACCACGTCTGGGGCGGCAATACCTACGTCGAGGAGCGCACCGTGGACGTGCATATCCGCCGGCTGCGTCGCGCACTGGAACCGGTGGTGCTGGACGGCATGGTCCAGACCGTGCGCGGCTCCGGCTACCGTTTCTCGGCGACGCTCTGAGCCTCAGGCCACCAGTACGGGGTCGACCCGGCGATCTTCGACCGGACCACGCTTGACCCACCGACGTTGACGCACCGACTTTGACGCAGCGATTCCCATAGACTCCGCGGATGCCGAACGACGCTCAATCCGCATGGTTCAAGACCCTCGGCCAGCTCGCGCTGGTGCTTGTCGTCGCGTTTGCGCTCGGCTTCGCCGTCGGTCCGGTCTGGCCGGTAGTCACCATCACCGCGCTTGGCGTGGTGGTTTGGCATTACTGGAAGCTGCGCAAACTGTTGCTGCGGCTCACCGCGCGACAGCGGCTTACGCCGTCCACCGGCGCCGGGGTCTGGAACGAACTTGATCGGCTGCTGTATCGCGGCCAAAACGAAATGCGCGCGCGCAAGCGCCGGCTCATCGACATGCTGCGCGCCTACCGCGCCGCTACCGCCGCGCTGCCCGACGCGATCGTCGTGGTCGAGCGCAACAGCCAGCGCATCCAGTGGTTCAACGAATCCTCGACCCGGCTGCTGGGCCTGCACTATCCCAGCGACCTCGGCGCAGCGCTCAGCCACCGCCTGCAGCCGCTGCCGATCGCACACTGGCTGACCGGCGGGCGCCACGCCGAACCGCTGCTCGATGCAGCGTCACCGGTGCAGTCCGACCTGCGCCTGAGCCTGCGCCTCATTCCGTATTCCGACGAACTGTGGCTGCTGATCGCGCGCGACGTCAGCAAGCTCATGCATCTGGAACAGATGCGCCGCGATTTCGTCGCCAATGTGTCGCACGAATTGCGCACGCCGCTGACCGTTGTCCACGGCTATCTGGACATGCTTGATCCCGCCGAACATCCGGAATGGGCGCCGATGCTCAACGAGATGCAGCGCCAGTCGCAGCGAATGACCCAATTGGTCGAGGATCTGCTGACGCTGTCGCGGCTGGAAGCCCAGGAAGAATTGCCCGAGGAAACCGTCTCGATGGCGCCGATGCTGACCATGTTGAAGCGCGAAGCCGATGCGCTGACCCAGCGTAGGCATACGATCACCGCTGAAGACCTCGCCGGCGTCGATCTTTGGGGATCGACCAAGGAACTGCACAGCGCGTTCTCGAATCTCGTCGGCAATGCGATCCGCTACACACCGGCCGGCGGCAGCATCCATATCCGTTTTGTATCCGAACGCGACGGCGGCGTAAGCCTGTCGGTGGAAGACACCGGCTACGGCATCCCCGCCGCGCATCTGCCGCGCATCACCGAACGTTTCTACCGCGTGTCCACCAGCCGTTCCCGCGAAAGCGGCGGCACCGGCCTCGGCCTGTCGATCGTCAAGCACGTCCTGAATCTGCACCAGGCGCGGCTGGAGATCGAAAGCGAAGTGGGCCGCGGCAGCCGATTCACTTGCCGTTTCGGACGCGAGCGCATCCGCGCGCGCGACCTCGACGCTTATCCAGAAGATCACGAATGAGCATTCGCCCGCCCGCACGCCCTGGGAAACGTTCTGCCTCGCCGAAGTCGGCACGCGCCTCCGGCCGCGTGCCGACGCACGCACAGCCGCTGCCCGATCCGTCTCAGGACACCGATCAGCAGCGCGACCCGGCGCTGTATCTCAACCGCGAAATCTCCCAGCTCGACTTCAACTTCCGGGTGCTGGCGCACGCGCAGGACACTGCGGTGCCGCTGCTCGAACGCTTGAAATACCTGTGCATTTCCTGCACGAATCTGGACGAATTCTTCGAGATCCGCGCCGCCACCGTGCGTCAGGCGCAGGATTTCGGCATGCCGCTGGCGCCCGACGGCATTCCCCACGCGACCCTGCTCAAGCGCATCCACGACCGCGCCGCCGAACTGGTGGATGCGCAGTACCGCTGCTGGAACGAAGTGCTGCGCCCGGCGTTGATCGAGTCGGGCGTGCGCGTGCTCCACCGGCAGGACTGGAACGCGCGACAGACGCGCTGGCTGCGCGCTTATTTCCGCGACGAGATCATGCCGGTGCTATCGCCGCTGGGCCTGGATCCGGCGCATCCCTTTCCGAAGATCCTCAACAAATCGCTCAACATCGTGGTGGTATTGAAAGGCAAGGATGCCTTCGGCCGCGCCGGGCATCTCGCCATCGTGCGCGCGCCGCGATCGCTGCCGCGCATCATCCAGTTGCCCGAGCGCGCGTCCGGCGGTGAACACGACTTCGTGTTTCTGTCCGCGGTGCTGTCCGCGTTCGTCGATGAACTGTTTCCCGGCATGGAGGTCAAGGGCGCCTACCAGTTCCGCGTCACCCGCAACTCCGAACTGATCGTAGATGAGGAAGAAGTCGAGAACCTCGCACTCGCGCTGCGCGACGAGCTGGTCGGTCGCGGCTATCTGCGCGCGATGCGCCTGGAAATCGCCGCAGATTGTCCAAATCCGATCGTACGCACGCTGCTCGAAAACTTCGAGCTGCCGGAAAATGCGGTCTATCGTATCCAAGGGCCGGTGAATCTCAATCGCGCTGCGCAGATTTACGACATGGTGCTGCGCCCGGACCTGAAATTTCCGCCCTATCAGCAGCGCAAACTGCAGGACATGGAGACCATCTTCGAGCGCGCCTCCGCGGACGATGTGCTGCTGCATCATCCCTTCGATGCATTCACGCCGGTGCTGGAGCTGATCAAGCAGGCGGCAGAAGACCCGAACGTGCTGGCAATCAAGCAGACCCTGTACCGCGCCGGCAAGGATTCGCCAATCGTCGAGCATCTCATCCAGGCCGCTCGCAACGGCAAAGACGTGACCGTGGTGATCGAACTGCGCGCGCGCTTCGACGAAGAAGCGAACCTTCGCCTCGCCGACCGGCTGCAGGATGCCGGCGTACAGGTGGTCTACGGCGTGGTCGGCTACAAGACCCACGCGAAGATGCTGCTGATCGTGCGCCGCGAGGGCCGCAAACTCGTCCGCTACACCCATCTGGGCACAGGCAATTATCACGCCGGCACGTCCCGCGCCTATACCGATTTCGGTTTGATCACCGCCGATCCGGACATCGGCAGCGACGTGCACCAGATCTTCCAGCAGATCTCCGGACTCGCGCCGGCGATCAAGCTGAAGAAACTGCTGCAATCGCCTTTCACCCTGCACGCGGGCGTGCTCAAGCGGATCGAACGCGAAGCCAAGCACGCAAGCGCGGGCAAAGAGGGTCGGATCGTCGCCAAGATGAACGCCCTGAACGAACCGCAGGTGATTCGCGCGCTGTACGAAGCCTCGCAGGCCGGCGCGAAGATCGACCTGCTGGTGCGCGGCGCCTGCACGCTGCGTCCGGGCATTCCCGGCGTGTCCGAGAACATCCGCGTGCGCTCGATCGTCGGCCGCTTCCTTGAGCACAGCCGGATCTGGTGGTTCGGCAACGACGGCGACCCCGAGCTGTTCTGTTCCAGCGCCGACTGGCTGGAGCGCAATCTCCTGCGCCGGGTCGAGATCGGCTTCCCGATCCTCGATCCCGAGCTTGCCGCGCGGGTGAAGGAAGAGTCGCTGGACAACTATTTGCTCGACAATCTCAACGCATGGGAACTGCAGGCCGACGGCAGCTACCGGCGGCTCGCGCCTGAAGGCGATGCAATGCCGCATTCGGCGCAGGCAACGCTGCTGGCCAAGCTCTGCGGGTAAGCGTCGATCCCCGTAGAGCGCGTTTCAACGCGCTGAGTCCTGTCATCCCTAACGAATGTGAGGGATCTGCTGTTGCTTCAGCAGCCAGCCCCCTCTACAGATGTTCTGCAGATCTCCGCACCGCCATCGCAGCGCAACACCACCACAGCCGTTCCGTTTGCGGGTCCATGTTGTTAGGCTGCGCGGGCATTCGCCGCCGCATCGTCCGACCTGCGACAGGAACATCGCTTGAATCAATCCGCTTCCCTGCACCACTTGCCCGCCGCTCCCTTGCAAGACGGCGACTCGCTGGCCGCCATCGACCTCGGTTCCAACAGCTTTCACATGGTCGTGGCGCGCAATGTGCTGGGCCAGCTGCGGGTCATCGACCGGCTGCGCGAAACCGTGCGCCTCGCCGATGGCCTGGATGGAAAAGGCGGCCTGAACGATGCCGCACGCGAGCGTGCGCTGGACTGCCTGTCGCGCTTCGGCCAGCGCATCCGCGACCTGCCGCCGCATCGGGTGCGCGCCATCGCCACCAACACGGTCCGCGCACTGCGCGACCCGCAAGCCTTCCTGTCGTCCGCCGAATCTGCGCTGGGCCACGGCATCGAAGTGGTGTCCGGCCGCGAGGAGGCGCGACTGATCTATCTTGGCGTGGCCCACGCGCAGCCGCCGAAACCGCAGCAGCGTCGGCTGGTGATCGACATCGGCGGCGGCTCCACCGAATGCATCATCGGTTCCGGCTTCGACACCATTGAGCGTGAAAGCCTGCAGATTGGCTGCATCACCAGCACCCGGCGCTTCTTTCCCAACGGCAAACTCTCGAAAAAACGCTGGAAGGAAGCATTGACCGAGATTGAAGCCGAATTCCAGCAGTTCGCCGGCCTGTATCGCGGGCTCGGCTGGCAGGAAGCGATCGGTTCGTCCGGCACCAACAAGGCGATCGGCGACATCTGCGCGGCGATGAAGCTGACCAAGGGCGCAGTGACCGCTGAAGCTCTGCCGGTGGTGCGCGACCGTCTGCTCACTGCTGATCGCATCGACGCCATCGATCTGCCCGGATTGCCCGACGACCGCAAACCGATCATCGCCGGCGGCATCCTCATCCTGGAGGCCGCGTTCGAGACCCTCGGTCTGAAACGTTTGATGGTCAGCAAGGCCGCGATGCGCGAAGGCGTGCTGTACGACATGCTCGGCCGCGGCGGCGTGGACGATCCGCGCGACATTTCCATCGATGCGCTGATGCTTCGTTATGGCGTGGACCGCGCGCAGGCGAAGCGCGTCGAAGACACGGTGTTGCGGCTGTTCGGCCAGATCGCCGCGCGATGGAGCCTCGGGGACGACGAACGCCGGATGCTGATATGGGCCGCGCGCGTGCACGAACTGGGTTTGGCGATCGCGCACAGCCAGTATCACGTGCACGGCGCCTACATCATCGAACATTCCGACATCGCCGGTTTCTCGCGCCAGGAGCAGTCGTTCCTGGCAGCACTGGTGCGCAACCAC
>JAYUIZ010000399.1:0-6145 GCA_043765595.1 Lysobacter sp.
GTCGAAATGCCGCTGCCAGTCGGCGAGCGACTGCATCGCGAGATCGGGGCGGTTGCCGGCCAGCAGTTGCCCGGCTTGGCTGTGGCGGCCGGCGATGGCGAACAGACCAGCGTTGGCCTCCTGCAGCCACTGCGGCCGCACTACCACGCCGTCGTGGCGCTGGCCTTCCATCCAGGCGCGGCTGAGCAGCCGCGACAGCGACAGGTAGCCGCTGCGGTCGCGGCAGAGCAGGGTGAGCTTCCAGGGCGTCTCGTCGCCCTCGGCGACGCTGATGTCGGCGCCGGCGATGGGCTTGATGCCCGCGTCTTCGCAGGCCTTGTAGAACTTGACCAGGGCGAAGAGGTTGTTGCGGTCGGTCATCGCCACCGCCGGCTGGCCCTGCGCCACGCTGCGGCCGACGAGTTCCGGGATGCGGATCGTCGAATCGGCGAGCGAATACTCGCTGTGCAGGTGGAGATGAACGAAGCGGGAGGACATCGGAGGACCGCGGATCACAGCCCGGCAGGTTAGGTCGCGGGGGGCGTTCCGGCAAGGCTTGACGTCGCGGGTTTTCGGCCCTCGCGGATGCAGTGCCCGGGTCGCGATGGTTCAGTTTCGCGATGATGCCAGCGCTCCTGCCCGCTGCGCGCGCCCGCATGCCTTCGCTGATCGGAATCTGCTGCTTCGCCCCGCCGCGCTCGACGCTGGCGGCGGGTGCGTGCGCCGGGCATCACAATCTGCAGCGGCGCATGCGTCCGGCACCCGGTCGATGAACGACGTGCGTCGCTCTGGAATCCGCTGCATGGATCGATGGTGTCAATCGTGCGCAGAGCGCAGGCCTGTATTGACGCGTTGCGCCGACAGATGGGCGTTCAGTCCGTATCGCTGGTGCGGCGCTCAACGATTGCATCGCGCACCGGGGCATAGCTGCGCCGATGCTCCGGGCAGGGGCCGTGCGTCGCCAGCGCCGCGCGATGCGCCGGACTGGGATAGCCCTTATGGCGGTCGAAGCCGTATTGCGGATAGCGAAGATGCAGGTCGAGCATGTGCCGGTCGCGCGCGACTTTCGCCAGGATCGACGCGGCCATGATCGCCGGTTCGATCGCGTCGCCGCCGATGATCGCTTCGGCCGCGCAGGGCAGGCCGGTCGGCAGGCGGTTGCCGTCGATGCGCGCGCAGTCGGCGGCCGGCGACAGGCCCGCCAGCGCGCGGCGCATGCCGGTGAGCGTCGCTTGCAGGATGTTCAGCGCGTCGATTTCGTCGGCTTCGACAAACTCGATCCGCCACGCCAGTGCGCGTTCCAGGATCAGCGGATACAGCGCCTCGCGCCGGGCTTCGGTGAGTTTCTTGGAATCGTTCAGGCCAATGATCGGACGGTCCGGATCGAGGATGACCGCCGCCACCGACACGGGGCCGGCCAGCGGGCCACGGCCGGCTTCGTCAACACCGGCGATGCGCAGCGGCCGCGTGCGTGCGATGGCGGCGAGCCGATCTACGGCCTGCGGATCCTCGAACAGACCGCTGCCATCGTCGCCGGCCGGCGTGCGCTGTCTTTTCACTGCGCGACCAACCCGGCGACCGCATCCGCAGCGCGCGCCGACGCGTCGCAGCGCAGTTGCCGATGCAGTTCGATGAACTGCGGCAGCAGCGCCGCCACGGTCTGCGGCTGGCCGAACCAGCGCAGGCAGGCCGCGGCGAGTTTCTCGGGGATGCAGTCGTGCTGCAGCAATTCCGGGATCAGCGGCGCATCGGCCAGCACGTTCGGCAGGCTGACGTAGCGGCTTTTCAGCAGACCCAGGCGGGTGACGATGCGATAGGTCGTCGGCGAAATGCGGTGGCCGACCACCATCGGCCGCTTGCACAGCATGGCTTCCAGCGCGGCGGTGCCGGAGGCCAGCAGTACCACGTCGCTGGCGATCATGGCCCGCTGCGCATTGCCGTCCAGCACGCGCACGCGCGCGGCCAGTTCCGGCCGCGCCCGCAGCTGTTCGCGAATCGCGGCGTCGCACTGCGCATTGGCCGCGGGCAGCAGAATCTGCAGCGTCGGAATGCTTTCCGCGATCAGCGCCGCGGCATCGAGAAACACCGGCAGCATCTTCGCGATTTCGCCCAGCCGGCTTCCCGGCAGCACTGCCAGCACCGGCGCGCGTCCGATGATGGCCAGCGCATCGCGCGCGGCCTGGCGATCGGGTTCCAGCGGAATGGCGTCGGCCAGCGGATGGCCGACGAAGCGCGCATCCACCGCATGCTTCGCATAGATCGGCGGTTCCATCGGGAACAGGCACAGCACGCGGTCGGCGCTGTCGCCGATCTTCGCCGCGCGCTCCTCGCGCCAGGCCCACACCGACGGACTGACGTAATGCACGGTGCGGATGCCGCGGCGCTTGAGCCATTTCTCCACGCCAAGATTGAAGTCGGGCGCATCGATGCCGATGAACACATCGGGCTTCCACGCCAGCAGACGCTTGCGCAGGCGGCGGCGCAGGCGCAGCAGCCGTGGCAGATGCGCCAGCACTTCGGCCAGCCCCATCACCGCGAGTTCCTGGCTGTCGTGCCACGCATCCAGACCGGCGGCGCGCATGCCCGGTCCGCCGATGCCGGCGAATTCGGCATCGGGAAAGCGCTGACGCAATTCGGCGATCAGGCCCGCGCCGAGCTGGTCGCCGGAGGCTTCACCCGCGACGAGTGCGATACGCATGCCAGGATCAGCGCAACAGCGGACGTTCGCCGCGTTCGATGAAATCGAGGAAAGCGCGCACGTCGGCGCTGCCTTCGGCCATGGCGGCGAGCTGCTGCTTGGCGTCGGCGAGGTTCGCGCCGGACATGTACAGCGCGCGGTAGGCGCGCTTGATCGCAGCCACGCGCTCGGGCTCGAACCCGCGGCGTTTCAGGCCTTCGCTGTTGATGCCGCGCGGGCGGCCGTAGTCTTCCTGCGCAATCATCAGATACGGCGGCACGTCGCCGTTGACGAACGCGCCCATGCCGATGAACGCGTGCGCGCCGATCCGGCAGAACTGGTGCACACCGGTGAAACCGCTGAGGATCACGTGGTCGCCGACTTCGACGTGGCCGGCCAGCGTGGCGTTGTTGGAGAACACGCAGTGATCGCCCACCTTGCAATCGTGGGCGACGTGGGTATAGGCGAGGAACCAGTTGTGGCTGCCGATGCGGGTCATGCCGCCGCCGCTGCCGGTGCCGCGGTTGATGCTGACGAATTCGCGGATGGTGTTGCCGTCGCCGATCACCAGTTCGGTGCGTTCGCCGGCGAACTTCTTGTCCTGCGGGTCGCCACCGATCGCGGCGTGGCTGTGGATGCGGTTGTCGCGGCCGATGCGGGTCGGGCCGTGGATGCTGCAGTGCGGGCCGATGCGGGTGCCGTCGCCGATCTCGACGCCGGCACCGATCGAGGTGAACGGGCCGATCTCGACGCCTTCGCCAAGCGTCGCCCCTGCATCGACATAAGCCAACGCGTGGATCGCGGTCGCACTCATATCAGTCCTGCGATTCAGCGCAAAGAAATTCAGCGCGCGCCGCTTCCTTGCCGTCCACCCGCGCGATGCCGTTGTACATGGCCATGTTGCGGATGCGGCGCTTGAGGGTGATGTCCAATTCCAGACGGTCGCCCGGCACCACCATCTTGCTGAAGCGCGCGTTCTCGATCTTGACCAGATAAAACAGCTTGTTGTCGATGCGGCCGCCGTTCTTGATCTGGTTGGTGAGCTGGTACAGCACGCCGCCGGCCTGCGCCAGCGCTTCGATCACCAGCACGCCCGGCATCACCGGCTGGACCGGGAAATGGCCTTGGAAAAATTCTTCGTTGAGGGTGACGTTCTTGTACGCCAGGATGCGATGACCGGCGTCGAATTCGATGACCCGGTCGACCAGCAGGAACGGATAACGATGCGGCAGCAGCTTCTGAATCTCGCCGGTGCCGAGCGGAAGAACCGGTTGATAAGCGGGCTGACCGCTGGATTCGTTCGACGTCATTGTGATTCCTTGTAGCGCCCGCCGACCTGGCGCGCCAGCGCGTCGAGCTGTTTGAAGCGGGCGGCGCTCTTGCGCCAGCTGCGGTTGTCCATCAGCGGCGTGCCGGACGAATATTCGCCCGGTTCGCGGATCGAGCTGGTGACCAGACTCATGGCGGTGATGACCACGCGATCGCAGACTTCCAGGTGGCCAAGGATACCCGCCCCGCCGCCGATCAGGCAGTAGCGGCCGATGGTGGCGCTGCCGGCCACGGCCGAACAACCCGCCATCGCGGTGTGTGCGCCGATGCGCGCGTTGTGGCCGATCTGGATCTGGTTGTCCAGGCGCACATCTTCTTCCAGCGTGGTGTCGTCCAGCGCGCCGCGGTCGATGGTGGTGTTGGCGCCGATCTCGCAGTCGTCGCCGATCGCCACGCCGCCGAGCTGCGGCAGCTTGAGCCAGCGGCCGTGCTCCATCGCCAGCCCGAAACCGTCGGCGCCGATCACCGCGCCGGGATGGATCAGTACGCGCTGGCCCAGGCGTACGCGGCGCACAAGGGTGACGCGTGCGCTCAGTTCGCTGCCGGCGCCGATCACGCAGTCCTCGCCGATGACGCAGCCCGGGCCGACGACCGCGCCAGCGTCCACGCGCGTGCGCGGGCCGATGCTGACAAAGGGGCCGATGCTGGCGTCGGCCGAGATCTCGGCCGAGGGGTCGACGACCGCGCTGGGGTGGATACCCGCAATGGTGGCCGGGCGATGGTCGAACAGCGCCGCGATCTTCGCGAACGCGGCGTAGGGATCCTTCGCGATCAGCGCGTTGCCGGGGTAGCCCTCGGCGTCTTCCGCGCGCATCACCACCAGCCCCGCGTCGCTGTCGACGAGCTGGCTGCGGTAGCGCGGGTTGGAGAGGAACGCGAGCTGGTTGGCGCCAGCCCGCGCGAGGGTGGCGACGCCGTCGATGCGGCGCTCGCCGTCGCCCCGCAGGCTCAGGTCGAAACGTTCGGCCAGCGCGGCCGCGGTGTGGTCGGAAGTCTGCATCCGCGGGCGCTCTGGGCGGGTCTTCGCGACGCGATCAGAACGCGCCGCCGAAGGTGAACTGCAGGCGTTCCAGATCGTCGGTCTCTTCGCTGCGCAGCGGGAAGGCATAGCTGATCGAGATCGGCCCCACCGGTGCGCGCCACAGCAGCGAGATGCCGGTGGAGGCGCGCAGTTCGCCGGCATCGAAGCTGTCAACGTTCTTGAACACATTGCCGACGTCGAGGAACGCCGAAACCCGCGCCGAGGGTGTGTCGAGCAGGCTCGGGAAATACATTTCCAGCGAGCCTATCGTCTTCACCGCGCCGCCGATCGGCTGCCGGAACGTGCTGCCATTGGCGAAGTCGACCGGGCCGAGGGTGTTGTCGCGGAAGCCGCGCACCGTACGCACGCCACCGGCGTAGAAGTTCTCGAAGAACGGCAGGCCGGTGCCGATCAGCGCACGGTCCAGGGTGGTGCCCGGGGCGCAGTCGGCATCGCTGAATTCCTTGCGCGGAATCGGCGGCTGGCCACCTTCGGAGCGGCAGATCACCTGGATGGCATCGCTGCCGTAGCTGTCGCCGTAACCCAACTGCACGCGGGTATTGAGCACCATCGCGCGGTTGATCGGCCAATACTTGGAGAACTCGTAGTTGAGTTTGAAGTACTCGGCGGTGGAGCCCGGCAGCGTGACTTCCGCCGACAGGCGGTGATAGCTGCCGTTGGTAGGAGTGAAGAAGTCGTTGCGAGTGTCGCGCGCCCAGCCCAGCTCCGCGCGCCACGAATGGAAGGTGCTTTGGCCGAAAGCATCGATGTAGTCGACGACGGTGGCCGGTGACGAGCCCGGGAACGCGAGGATCTGGTTGCGGTCGATGCCGAACACCAGCGAGACGCTGTCGTTTTCGGTCAGCGGCAGGCCGAACACGGTCTGGGCCGCGGCGCTGGTGCTGGAATACTGCGCGGTGTTGAAGTCTGAGTTGTCAAACTCCCGCCACCACATGTTGTAGCCCAGCGACACGCCTTCGTCGGTGAAATACGGGTTCAGGAACGAGAACGAATAGCGCTGCTGATAAACGTTGCGCTGCACTTCCACACTGATCTGGTTACCGCTGCCCAGAAAGTTGTTCTGCGACAGCTGCAGTGTGGTGGTAAGGCCGGCGAGCTGCGAATAGCCGAAGCCGAAG
>JAYUIZ010000400.1:0-2203 GCA_043765595.1 Lysobacter sp.
ATCGATTGAATTCAGGATCTGAAGTACGGCCTCGATTTCGACGCTACGGTTATCGGCATCTTTCTGATACGGATTGACAGAGCTGGCTCGGGAAACAAACCACGACTGCGTGTTTGCCGTCATGCCGATATCCAGCATCGATTGTCCTGTCATTGCTCCGAGCAAAGATTCAAAATATTTCCTCTTCCTCTCAGAAAATGTACCAATCAATTCTAAACGACCGTCAGCAACCGGCATATGAGATCGTCCCGACGCACCAATCAGCACGACTGGTTCTTCGTGATCGAAGTTCTTTGAATAATTTTTTAAGGTCTGCGCTTGCTGCAGCGCCTTAAAAATTTCGTCTTTATCGGCGGTAACCAACGCCATTGATTCCCAACCCGGCGAATAGCTATAACCTCCAAATTCACTGCGGAAATTTCGATTACTTAAAAGCAGGGCCTGAAATATGGCCTGCAGGCACTTGGTCTTCCCCACCCCGTTCGAGCCGAACATCACACGCACTCGCTTGTCAGGATCGAATCGCAGTTCGACATTGCCGACACCGCGCAGCGCTTGGATATCCCACTCGTTAAACATAACGAACTCCGTGAAATGATGCCGGATGGGGCATACCGTATCGCATCATGTCGATCGATCAGCCGCAGCCATCATCGCCACGAAGCGGTCGAACAGCGGCGCGACATCGTGCGGCCCCGGGCTGGCTTCGGGATGGCCCTGGAAACTGAAGGCCGGCGTATCGCTGAGGGCGATGCCCTGGTTGCTGCCGTCGAACAGCGAGCGATGGGTCACGCGCACGTTCGCCGGCAGCGTGGCTTCGTCGATGGCAAAACCGTGATTCTGCGAAGTGATCATCACCCGGCCGCGGCTTTCCTCAGTCATGCCGATATCGATCACCGGATGGTTCGCGCCGTGGTGGCCGAACTTCATCTTCAGCGTCTTCGCGCCGGAGGCAAGGCCCAGCAGCTGATGGCCGAGGCAGATACCAAAGATCGGAATTTTCTGCGCGATGAACTCGCGGATCGCGGCGATGGCGTAATCGCAGGGCGCCGGGTCGCCGGGGCCGTTGGACAGGAACACGCCGTCCGGCTTCAGCGCCAGCACCTCGGCGGCAGAGGTCTGCGCCGGCACCACGGTCACGTCGCAGCCGCGTTCGGCGAGCATGCGCAGAATGTTGAGCTTGACGCCGAAATCGTAGGCGACCACGCGGAATTTCGGTGGCGCGGACACGAAGGCGTTGCGGTCGAGATCGAGCTGACCTTCGGTCCACGGATAGCGTTCGCCGGTGCTGACCACTTTCGCCAGATCCATGCCCTTGAGGCCGGGAAACTTGCGCGCGGCTTCCAGCGCCGTGTCGATGTTCACATCGCCCGCCATCAGCGCACCGTTCTGGGCGCCGCGATCGCGCAGCAGGCGGGTGAGCTTGCGGGTATCGATCTCGGAAATCGCGACGATGCCGCGGGCTTTCAGCCATTCCGGCAGTGCGACCTGATTGCGCCAGCTGCTGGGGCGTCGCGGCACGTTGCGGACGATCAGGCCGGAGGCCCAGACCTTGCCAGCCTCGTCGTCGAGAGCGGTACAGCCGGTGTTGCCGATATGCGGATAGGTCAGCGTCACCAGCTGACGGGCGTAGGACGGGTCGGTCAGGATTTCCTGATAGCCGGTCATCGCGGTATTGAACACCACCTCACCCACTGACAGGCCGGGCGCGCCTACGGATTCGCCCTCGAATACGGTGCCGTCTTCGAGGACAAGGATTGCGGTATCGCTCACTGGGGTTCGCCTCGTTTTGCCGGCGGCAGGTTGCACGAAGCCGCGGACACGGTACAGAACCGGTCCGGGGCGAGGGGTAGTCAGGCGAGCGGGAATTGTACCGGCGAGCCCCCGCCTCCGCCAGCGAAATATTCTCTGGCTCCGCGTCGCAGCGGACAAAAGAAGACCCCGGCCGAAGCCGGGGTCCGGGGCAACACATCGAGCGATCTGGCGCTTACGGCGTGGCGTTGAGGGTCTTCAGCGCATCGATGATGCCGGTTCCGAGCGGCTGCGGCGGCGCGGCGCCGAAGGGCTTGGTGTTGGCCTTGATGATCGCCTCGCAGGTCGCCGGCGCGCAATCCGCGCTGGGCTTGGAGTGCATCAACGCGACCAGTCCGGCCACATGCGGCGATGCCATCGAGGTGCCGCTGTAGTAAACGTAATTGTCGGC
>JAYUIZ010000401.1:0-6127 GCA_043765595.1 Lysobacter sp.
GCCAATGTCTATGCCATCCAACGACTGCTGGTATTGGCGCCAGACCTTGGGCGGCAGCGAAACACTGATGGGATGACACCTTTGGAACTGATTGAGGTGTTGATCGAAGAGCCGAAGGCATTGCAAGTCCTCGCCGAAGAGGTCAGTCGTAACGGCGGACAGTGCCCTTCAATAGAAGAATTGATCCGAGTCGCCAAGATACTGGAATAAGCGCCACTCATATCCGGGTCGGCTTCAAATCTGTGCAGACTCAATTAGGGCCGTTCAAATTGTCGCGATGCCATCGATTTTCGGATCCATCACAGCCCATGTGGTTGCAGTCGAATGCCTACAGTGGGCTGCATTACCGGAGTGCATTCAGTCGGAATCGCCGACAGCAAGCTTGATCTAGCAGGCTGCTGAAATACTCATTGACCGTTCCGAAAGTTTCGATCCACGAGCTCGAGACGACTCACAACCCATTGATGCTTGGTTCGTCCACCTTATGGTGAGAACAAAAAAGCGCCAAATTTTGTAGTCAGAAACAGTATTTCTACATTCTGCTAATGCATTTTAGCCTCCGAATAGAAGCTTTTCATCGGTGATATTGGTAATTCGCAACCCAGCCATCAACCTGAAAGAACCAACCTCCAAAGCGTCCCTCACCCGCGACTGGATCAAGTCCGGGGCAGGCTCTGTCGGGCACCCTCTCCCCGCGTTGCAGGGAGAGGGAAGAGCGAACTCAGCGAGCGAAGGGTGAGGGGCGCGCTTAAAACAACGTCCCCTGCGGCGAATAAGGCTTCTCAACCTCCGGCAACAAAAACCGCGAACAATCCAACTCCGGCAAACGCCCAAACCCAAGCCGCCTGTACGCTTTCGCGAACCGCATCGCGATGAGATCCGCGAACGGGCCTTCGCCGCGCATGCGGGTGCCATAGGCGCTGTCGTAGTCCTTGCCGCCGCGCATCTGCTGGACGAGGCTCATCACGTGCGCAGCGCGTTGCGGGTAATGCAGCGCCAGCCATTCGCGCCACACTTCTTTGAGTTCATGCGGAAGACGCAGCAGCACGTAGCCGGCGGCGCGGGCGCCGTGGGCGTAGGCGGCTTCGAGGATGTGTTCGATCTCGCAGTCGGTGATCATCGGGATGATCGGCGCCACCATCGTGCCGACCGGGATGCCTGCCTCATGCAGCGCCTGCAGGGTTTTCAAACGCGTATGCGGCGCGGCGGCGCGCGGTTCGAGTTTCGACGACAGTTGGTTGTCGAGCGAGGTGATCGATACGTACACGGTCACCAGCCCCTGCTGCGCCATCGGCGCAAGCAGATCGATGTCGCGCTGGATCAGCGCGCTCTTGGTGATCAGGCTGACCGGGTGGCGGTGTTCGGCGAACACTTCCAGCAGCTGCCGGGTGATGCGGTAGCGGCGTTCGATGGGCTGGTAGGCATCGGTATTGATGCCGAGTGAGATCGGCGAGCAGCGATACCCTTTGCGCGCGAATTCCTTGCGCAGCATTTCGACGGCGTTGGTCTTCGCGTAGAGCTTGGTCTCGAAATCGAGGCCCGGCGACAGATCAAGGTATGCGTGCGACGGCCGCGCGAAGCAATACACGCATCCGTGCTCGCATCCGCGGTATGGGTTCAAGGATTGACTGAACGGAAGATCGGGCGACTGGTTGCGGCTGACGATGCTGCGTGCGCGCTCTTCGGTGACTTCGGTGCGCAACTTCGGCGGCGGCGCGTCTTCTTCGCCTTCGTCGACGGCATAGGCCGATCCCCAGCCGTCGTCTTCGGCCTGGGCGACGGTCTTCTCGAAGCGCCCGCGCACGTACGAAGCCGCGCCGCGACCCTTCACCGGCCCACTGCGCAGCAGGTTGTGGGTCGCTTCGTCGACTTTGCCGCCCTGTGCCATCGGAGTAGGCTAGCGCACACAAGTCGCAGGCGCTGCGACCGCTTTCACGGGGATGTCCGGCATGTGGAATTGGGTGTGGGACTGGCTGCACGGGATTCCGATGGTCGGCGATTTCATCGGCACAGTGTTGCTTGTCGGCTGGGTGACATATCTGCTGCTGTTGGGCGGCTGGATCGTGCTGCAGAAGCGTGAACCGGTGGCGACGCTGAGCTGGCTGATGGGCCTGGCGTTGCTGCCCTACATCGGTTTCCTGATTTATCACCTGTTGGGCCCGCAGAAAATCACGCGCCAGCGTCTGCGCCGCGCGCGCAGCCGGCTGGAAGGCGATTCGCTGGGCGACACCTGCGATACAGCCTACTCGCCCGATGCGCGGGAACTGGCGAAAGTCGCCCAAGCCGCCACGGGTCTGGCGCCTAGCACGCTGCGCGATGTGCGCCTGCTGGTGGACGGTGCGGCCAAGTACGACGCACTGATCGACGACCTGGGCCGCGCGCAGCATCAGGTGCACGTGGAGTACTACATCTTCATGCCCGACCAGAGCGGCAGCATGGTGCGCGATGCGCTGATCGCCTGCGCCGTCCGCGGCGTGCGCGTGCGAGTGCTGCTGGATGCGATCGGTTCGGGTGCGTGTTCGCGCGCCTTTCTTGCGCCGCTGGTGGAGGCCGGCGGCGAAGTCGCGTGGTTCCATCCCAGCCATTTCTGGCGGTTCTGGTGGCGGCCATGGCTGAACCTGCGCACGCACCGCAAGATCGTGGTGATCGACAGCCGCATCGCGTACACCGGCGGTATCAATATCACCGACGCCGAGAACGAACGCCTGCGCAGCGACGCCTATCGCGATCTGCACCTGCGCATCGAAGGCGACGCGGTACGCGCGCTGCAGCTGGTGTTCGCCGAGGACTGGGTCTATGCCACCGGCCGTCGCGATTTCATTTCCGACATCGCCCGTACGCTGCCCGAACCGGCACCCGGCACGATTTCGGCGCAGGTAGTGACCTCCGGGCCGGATTCGTCGTGGGAAGCGATCCATCGTCTGCACGTGAACCTGATCCACGCCGCGCGCGAACGGGTGTGGCTGGTCACGCCTTATTTCGTACCCGGCGAAGCGGCGATGATGGCACTCACATCGGCCGCGCTGGGCGGGCTGGACGTGCGGCTGATGGTGCCGCGGATGAGCGATTCGCGACTGGTGACGATGGCTGCGCGTTCGTATTACGACGACCTGCTGGCAGCCGGCGTGAAGATCTATGAGTACGGCCCACGGATGCTGCACAGCAAAGCGCTGCTGGTGGACGCGGCGTCGGTCATCATCGGCAGCGCGAATTTCGACCACCGCAGTTTCCGGCTGAATTTTGAAGTGTCGATGCTGTTCCAGGATCTCGGCGTGGGGGCGCAGTTGGCGAAGCTGATCGAAGGCGAATTCGCCAGCGCACCGCGGGTCCGCGACGATCGGCACCGGTCGTTGTTCATGACGCGGCTACCCGAAGCGCTGGCACGGCTGATGTCGCCACTGCTGTAGCTGCGTCACACTGGCTGCGGCCAAGGGCGACGGACGGCAGGACCCGACCGGCGGGCGGGCTGTCGGCGCCATGCGCCTCCGGAGTAGACTGGCGTCCGTCCCTCCCTCTCCCCCAGCTCCGTTTCCCGGTAAGGACGCGTCCCATGCCCTGGTTACTTCTACTGTTCGCCGTCGGCCTGTTCATGATCGCGCTCAGCGCCAGCTCGATGACGGTGGTGATTCTCTGCGTGCTCGGCTCGCTGGGCCTGAGCGTCGTCGCGATCATGAGCCTGCTGGCGCAACGCGTAGATAACAGCGCCCGCAGCGAAACCATGCTGATCGATCCGCTGGAACTGCGCCGCCTCCGTGAAGTGGCCGAAGCCAAGCGCGCCGAAGCCACTGCTGTCGCCAGCACGCCGTCGATGCCGGTCAACAGCGACACCGCGCAGTCCTGATCGCGCTATTGCGCAGCACGCCTTGACCATCCTCAGCGTTAACGTCAACAAGATCGCGATACTGCGCAATTCGCGCGGCGGGCGCGATCCGGATGTGGTGGCCGCGGCGCGCGCATGTCTTGATGCCGGCGCGCAGGGCATCACCGTGCATCCACGCCCCGATACGCGCCACATCCGCGCCGACGATGTCTACGCATTGGCTGAACTCACCCGCGAGTACGCCGTCGAATTCAACGTCGAAGGGAACCCGTTTGCACCGCCGCGTGACGGCTATCCGGGTTTTCACGCCCTGTGCGCGCAGACGCATCCGGCGCAGGCGACACTGGTGCCCGACGGCGACGGCCAGCTCACTTCGGATCACGGGTTCGATTTCGTACGCGACCTTGACGCATTACGCCAGCAGGTGTCGGCGCTGAAAATATTGGGTTGCCGGGTCGCGCTGTTCGCCGATGCCGGCGCGGACATCGCCGCGGCGGCATCCAACGGAGCCGATTGTATCGAGCTTTACACCGGTCCGTACGCCGAGGCGTTCGCGGCAGGTAACCCGGAAGTGCAGTTACCGGCCTTCGCCCGCACCGCCCGTGAAGCGGCGGCGCATGGGCTGGGCGCGAATGCTGGCCACGATCTGAGCCAGACGAATCTCGGCCTGTTCCTGCGCGAAGTGCCCGATGTGCTGGAAGTCTCGATCGGGCATGCGCTGATTGGCGAAGCGCTGTATGTGGGACTCGATGCCACCGTGAAGCGTTATCTCGCGGTCATTGCCGCTGCCCGCGCTCACTGATCCGCGAACAGGGACGTCTCTCTGAAACGAAGCGGGCGGAGCTCGGCCGCCCATTTGCATGTGTCATGAAATTTCAGTGCTAGAAACTCAGTGCTTGAAACGGATATTACCCAGCCCGGTGTTCTGCGCGACTGCCAGCACTTTGGCCACAACCTGATAATCGGCTTCGCCATTGGCGTCGATGCTCAGGATCACCGGCTGGCTGCCGGCGCGCTCGAGTTCGGCCGAGAATACCGATGAGAGCGCCGATATGGGCATCGGCTGGCCACTCAGAAACACTTCACCCGTGGCGTCGATCCGCAGTTCGATCGGCGGCGGCGGCTCCCGGTTGATCAAGGATGTTTGCGGGAGCGTCAGCGGAATCGCCTGACTGAAGACCGGGGCGGCGATCATGAAGATCACCAGCATCACCAACATCACATCGACCAGCGGGGTGATATTCATTTCCGAAATGGCGTCCTGCCGGAAATCTGCTTGCGCGAAAGCCATGGCGTCGCTCCTCACGGTGGGTGCGGTTCCACGTTAACGCCAGCGACTGCGCGACTGCAAGCCCCACCGCCACCGGACGCAAAAAAACGCCGCCCGGAGGCGGCGTTCAAGATAAGACAAACAGTTGGAGGCGCGGGGGCGAGCTGCAGGTCCACCGCCGGCCGGTGGTGCGATTTATTTCTTCACGAAGCCGATCTTTTTCATCTGCGCGTCCTTGGCCGAAGCCAAGACCTTGGCGAGGATTTCATACTGCGCTTCCTCGTTCATGTCGATCTCCAGCGTCGGCTGGTTGGCCGGATCACGTTCGACCTCGCTAGTCATCATGCTGCGCAATGCGGAGACCGGAGTCGGACTATCGTTCCAATACACTGTGCCAGACTGGTCGATGCGCAATTTGACCGGATCCGGTGGTTCCACCGGATTATCCGGCGGCGTATTGGTGCGCTGCGGAAGATCGATGTCGATGGGATAGGACAAGATCGGCGCGGTCACCATGAAGATGATCAGCAGTACCAGCATCACGTCGACGAGCGGCGTGACGTTGATGTCGGCCATCGGGCCGGAACCGGAGTTGGATGCGAATGCCATGCGTCTGCTCTCTGTCTATGTCAGTTGCGTTCGCGGACCGCGACGAAGCCGACCTTGCGCATCCCCTGAGCCTGGGCGATGTTGACCACTTCGCTCACGAAACGATACCGGGTGGTCTTGTCGCCGCGGATGTTGACCGACGGCTGCGGGGTTTTCTGCGCTTCGATCGACAGCCTGCTCTCCAACAGTTCGCGGGTCACCGGTTCATCGTTGAAGAACAGTTTGCCGTCCTCGGTGACGGCGACGGTGATGATGGTCGGCGCCGCTTTATCAGGCTCGCGGGTGTCGTAGTTCGCCTCAGGCAGCTCGACCTTGGTTTTGTGCGACATCAACGGTGCGGTGATCATGAAGATGATCAACAGCACCAGCATCACGTCCACAAGGGGCGTGACGTTGATTTCGGACATCGGGCCGCCGCTGTCGTTGCC
>JAYUIZ010000402.1:0-2199 GCA_043765595.1 Lysobacter sp.
CCTACCTGCCGACCCAGGACATCGAGGAGTTGCAAGAGCCGGGTCTGTATTTCGCAGTGATGAAGCGCACCGGCCAGTTCGGCAACCAATACGAAACCACGTTCTTCACGGTCAGCGACATCGGCCTGCATGTGCGCGCGTACAAGGACAAGCTGTTCGTGCATACCGCTTCGTTGCAGGACGGTACCGCGATCAGCGGCGTCGATCTGCAGATTCTCGACGGCCCCGGCGATAGCGTGCTGAAAGGCCAGACCGACCGCAACGGCAATGCGATGCTGGGCTTCAAGCTGCAGGCCACGCACGTGTTGGTCGCGCGTCGCGGCAAGGATGTGTCGCTGCTGCCCTTCAATCAGCCGGCGCTGGACCTGTCCGAATTCGCGGTGAGCGGCCGCGAGCCGGCGTGGTTCGACGTGTTCGCCTGGGCCGGACGCGACCTGTATCGCCCCGGCGAAGTCGTGCGTATCTCCGCGCTGCTGCGCGACAACGACGGCAAGCCGGTGCCGATGAAGGGCAAGAAAGCGCAGCCCTTGTTCGTGCGCCTGAAACAGCCGAACGGCAAGCCCTTCGTCGAGAGCCGGATCGAAGCCGGGGCGCAGGGCTACTACAGCTTCGAGAAACTCATCCCCGTCGAAGCGCCGACCGGCCGCTGGCAGGTGGAATTCCGCACCGATCCGGCCAGTGGCGAAGCGGTGCAGGGCATGACCCTGCGGATCGAGGAATTCCTGCCCGAGCGCATGAAGCTCGATCTCGACACCGCCGATGCCGTGCTCAAACCCGGCAAGCCGCTGGTCTTGAAAGCGACGGGCGCCTATCTGTACGGCGCGCCCGCGGCCGGCAATCGTTTTGCCGCCAAACTTGCGGTGGCGGTAGAGCAGCATCCGCTGGAGAACATGCCCGGTTATTTCTTCGGCGATCCCACCCTGCAATTGCCAAAGGAAGCCAACGATGTGGTCGATACCACGCTTGGCGACGACGGCACGCTGGTGCAGGACATCGTGCTGCCGTCCGAGGTCAAGCCGGTGTCGCCGATCGCGGCGATTGTCTCTGGCAGCCTGTTCGAGACCGGCGGACGCAGCGTCAATCGCTCGCTGAAGCGGGTGATGTGGCCGGCCGATGCGCTGGTCGGCGTGCGCCCGCTGTTCGACGATAAGGACGGCGCCGACAGCGACAGCAACGCGCGCTTCCAGCTGATGCGCGTGGGCAGCGACGGCAAGTCGCGCCCGGGGAAGGGGCTGAAGGTCACGCTGGTCCGCGAGCATCGCGATTACCACTGGAATTACGACGACGACGAAGGTTGGGATTTCGATTTCACCTCGCGTTTCCAGAACGTCGAAACCCGCACCGTCGATGCTGGCCTCACCGCCGTGGGCTTCGATTTCCCGGTGGAGTGGGGCGCTTATCGCGTCGATGTGCTGGATCCCGCCACTGGTCTGACCACGCGCTATCCGTTTGAAGCCGGCTGGAGCTGGGACGACGACAATCGCGGCCTCGACGCACGCCCCGACAAAGTGAAGATCGCGCTCGACAAGACCGCCTACAACACCGGCGACACGCTGAAGGTCACGCTCACCCCGCCGCATCCGGGCAAGGGCCTGCTGATGGTCGAAAGCGGCGACCGCATGATCTATGTGCAGGAAGTCGACGTGAAGCGCGGCAGCAGCTTCGAGATTCCGGTCGCCAAGGAGTGGGAGCGTCACGACATCTACGTGACCGCACTGGTGTTCCGCGGCGGCAGCGCGTCCAGCAAAATCACCCCGGCGCGCGCCGTGGGCGTGGCGCACGTGCCGATGGACCGCGCGTCGCGTCGCGTTGAAGTCGGTTTGTCGCTGCCCAAGCAGATGCGCCCCGAGCAGACGCTCACGACCACGGTCGCTGTGCCGAAACTTGCCGGCCAGGACGCCTATGTCACGGTGTCGGCGGTCGATGTGGGCATCATCAACATCACCCGCTTCCCGGTGCCCGACGCCAACAAGCATTTCTTCGCTCAGCGCAGGCTGGGCGTGGACGCCTACGATGTCTACGGTCGCATCATCGAAAGTCTGGCCGGCGATATCGGCAAGATCCGCTTCGGCGGCGACATGGCGCTGCAGCCGCTGGCGCAGGCACGCCGGCCGACGTCGAAAGTGCAGACCGTCGACCTGTTCTCCGGCCCGGTGAAACTCGATGCCAAGGGTAACGCCAAGATCTTGCTGAAAGTGC
>JAYUIZ010000403.1:0-2196 GCA_043765595.1 Lysobacter sp.
GACATCCTTCACCTGCTGCGGCCCGGCTTGCCAGAACAGCTCGCGGACGTGGGTGTCGCCGGTGCCGGGCATCATCATCATGCGGTGCATCGCGATGGCTTCCTCGCTGCTAATCAGCCGGAAGAATGCATGACCGATCGCGGTGAGCTGCTGGCGCAGATTGCCTTCCAGGCCGGCCAGGAACAGGGCAGACGGCAGTTGTTCCTCGCATTTGGCGCGGATTGCGGAACTGAACAATGATTCCTTGTCGCCGAAATGGCTGTAGACCGTGAGTTTGGAGACGCCGGCATCGGCTGCGATCTGGTCCATGCTCACGCCGTCGAAACCGTGGTGGCTGAACAGGCGCTTGGCCACCTCCAGGATCGCGGCGCGCTTGCCGAGGTCCTTGGGGCGCCCGGGGCCAGCCTGCTTGGCGGGTTCAGGAGTCGGGGGATTGGGCTTCAAGACAACCATGCTTGCAATACTAGACTAATTGGTATGTTATTTATACGATACCAGCGAGTTTACTAATCCAGATCCTTCTCATCGAAATAATCCACCCGGATGGCCTTTCCCGAGGTCTGCCGGATCGCCCGAGGCGTCCATGGCAATGCGTTGTACAACAGTAATAAGCACAGCATTAATAAGTATGGCCGGCTTCAGAACGGCAGGTCTGGTCGTGCTCGCCGTCGCGCTGGGCGCATGCGGTAATGGCGAAAAGGTACCCCAGCCGTCGCGGCCGGTGCTGGTGAGCCGTGCGGACGCCTCGACTGGGCATGGCGCCGACGGCCTCAGCGCCTACGCAGGCGAGATCCGCGCCCGCGAAGAAGCAGCGCTCTCGTTCCGGGTCGGCGGCAAGCTGGTGCGCCGTCTTGTGGATGTGGGCGACCGGGTCCGCCAGGGCGACCTGCTCGCCGAACTCGATTCCGGCGACCTGCGCCTTCAGGTCGAAGCGCTGCAGGCCCAGCTCAACGCGGCCGATGCCCAGCTCGCCCGCGCCCGTGCCGACCATGCGCGCACCGCCAGCCTGTCGAAGGATCAACTGGTGAGCCGCGCCGCGCTGGATCAGCAGACCGCTGCATTGCGTGCGGCCGAAGGCCAGGCCCGTGCCGCCCGCGCCCAGTTGGATCTGTCGCGAAACCAGGCCGGCTACGGCCAACTGCGCGCGCCGCAGGATGGCGTTGTCGCCAGCCGCGAGGTTGAAGCCGGGCAAGTGGTGGCGGCCGGGCAACCGGTATTCGGGCTGGCGGCCGATGGCGGCCGTGAGGTTGCGTTCGCGCTGCCGGAATCGGGCATTCGCGACTTCAAGGTCGGTCAGACGGTGGTGATCGAACTGTGGAGCGCGCAGGGCGAGCGGATACCAGGCCGCATCCGCGAAATCGCACCTGCGGCCGATACGCAGACGCGAACCTATGCCGCTCGTGCCTCCTTGGAAAACGACCCCGCCCGACGCGTCGATCTCGGCCAGAGCGCGCGCGTGTATATTCCCGCAGCCCTCAGCGGAGATGCGCTGCGGCTGCCGCTGTCCGCGCTGCATCGCGGCGACAAGGGGCAGGCAGTGGTCTGGACCGTGGATACCAAGGTCAACAAGGCCCGCCGCATTCCAGTGCGGATCGGTCCCTACGCCGCCGACGGCGTGGCGGTGCTGTCCGGGCTGAAGCCCACCGAATGGGTGGTGATGGCCGGCGGCCATCTGCTGCATGAAGGCCAGCCGGTGCTGCCGGTTGATCGCAGCAACCGCCCCATCCGTCCGAACTGACCGGAGCTTCCGACATGAACGCTGCAGCATCCGGTCTTCAAAGCTCATCCGGCACGGCAATCACTCCCCTTCCCCCGTCTGCGGGGGAAGGATGGGATGTGGGTCATCACGCTGCGGCAGAGGCTGTCATCAGTGCGGCAGACGCCACGAAGCGCGGGATCCCCTGACCATGCGCCGATTCAACCTTTCAGAATGGGCGCTGGCGAACCGTTCGCTGGTGCTCTACATGATGCTGGTGCTGGCGATCGTCGGCGCCTGGTCGTATCGCAGTCTGGGTCAATCGGAGGATCCGCCGTTCACCTTCAAAGTGATGGTGGTCAGGACCGCGTGGCCCGGCGCCACCGCCGAGGAAGTCTCGCGCGAGATCACCGACCGCATCGAAAAGAAGCTGATGGAAACGGGCAACTACGAGGAACTGCTCTCGTATTCGCGCCCGGGCGAATCGCAGGTGTTCTTCA
>JAYUIZ010000404.1:0-2194 GCA_043765595.1 Lysobacter sp.
GGGAGTAGCCCGCCGCACGGCCCTCAGCCGTATCGGTATCTGCGTCAACACACTTGGCCCGCAGGCCATGGCGCAGGGGATGACGACAGTCTCGACGCAGAGTCTGTACCGACATCGGGCAAGACCGAAGGCGGAGATCGCATGCCATGCCGGGCTGCGCGATCTCTGTCTTCGTGTCCACCGCAACGCCCGGCCCCGGAGTTCCCCATGGATGTTTTCATGCTCTCGAACGGCATGTTCTCGACCGATGCGCTTTCGACACTGGGTGTATCCACGCTGGTCGTCGCCGTCGCCGAGATCGGCGACAAGACCCAGTTGCTCGCCCTGCTGCTGGCCGCGCGCTTCCGCCGGCCGTGGCCGATCATCGCCGGCATCTTCGTCGCCACCGTGCTCAACCATGCGCTGGCCGGCTGGCTCGGCGCGCTGGTGGCCGGCCATCTCACCCCGGACATGCTGCGCTGGATCGTCGTGGCCAGTTTCGCCGCCATCGGCCTGTGGACCTTGAAGCCCGACAAGCTCAATGAAGACGAACGCCTGCCCGCGCGCGGCGCGTTTATCGCCACCACCATCGCGTTCTTCATCGCCGAAATCGGCGACAAGACCCAGATCGCGACCGTGGTGCTGGCGGCGAAGTCGTCGATGCTTTGGCCGGTAGTCCTGGGCACAACCATCGGCATGCTGCTGGCGAATGTGCCGGTGGTGGTGCTGGGCAGCCGGTTCGCGGCGAAACTGCCGCTGAAGGCCGCGCGGATGGCAGCGGCGACGCTGTTCCTGGCGCTGGCGGCGTGGGTTGCGGTGCGCGGGGTGTCCACCGATGCCGCGTGTACCGACGGCAACGACAGCATGCTCTGCGCCGATCGCGCGCAGGCTGCATCGCCCCTGTAGAGGCCGGGCATGCGGGAATCGGCGCCCCGTCCGCAACCGCGGCCGGCGACGTTATCCTGTCCGCGGATCGGCAACGGGTTTCGGAACAGCATGAGCATCACCAGCGACTGGAAGCGGGACCTGTTGCGGACCCTGTTCGCACGGCCGGACGAGGTCATGCTCGATCTGGGCGCAGGCGGCGAACTGCTGGTGGCGCGCGTCCGTGCGCTGATGTCGGCGCTCACGCTGCTATTGCCGCCGCTGGCGCTGATCGGCAATCTCGGCGCAGGCAGCACGACCGAGCTGATGATTGGGTTGGGCGCTTCGATCTTCATCAACATCTTCGCGCAGATCTGGCTGGCGCTGGCCGGGCAGCGCCGCCGCCACACTTGGCTGCCCTATGCCACCACAAGCTACGACGTCACCACCACCACGCTGGTGCTGGCGCTGCTGCACTTCAGCGACCCGGTGGCGCCGTTCAACAGCATGGTGGTGTGGTGTTTCTATCTGTTCTCCATCGGCATGACCGCGCTGCGCAACGACGGCCGGCTGACGCTGTATTCCGGCGCGATGGCGATTGCGCAGTACAGCCTGATGCTCTTCATTCTGTACATGCAGGCCGAGTCGCCAGATCAACTGGTCTCGATCGACTACGGCACGGTGTCGATCGGCGCCCAGGTGGAGCGGCTGGTGCTGATCCTGCTGATGACCCTGCTCACCGCCACCATGGTCTATCGCATGCAGCGGTTGATCGAATCCTCTGGCAGCGACGGCCTGACCGGATTGCCGAATCGCGCCTGGCTGGTGCAGCGGATGCCGATGATCCTCGACAACGTGCGCGATGAGGGCGAATCGCTGACCCTGGCGCTGCTGGATCTCGACGATTTCAAGCGCATCAACGTCGATTACGGTCACCTGGCCGGCGACCGCGCGATCCGCCACATTGCCGGCTCGATGCGCGAGATCCTGCACCCGAAGGAGCGTCTGGTGCGTATCGGCGGCCAAGAGTTCGTGATGCTGCTGCGCTGCCCGATCGGCAACGCCTGGGAACGGCTGGACCGGCTGCGCCACCTGATGGCCGAGCGCCCGTTCGTAGCCGAGCGCGGCAGCAATCCGCTGCACATCACCTTCAGCGGCGGACTGGCCGCCTATCCCAGCGATGGCAACGATGTGTCGTCGATGTTGCGCAATGCCGACCGCCGGCTGCAGGCTGCCAAGCAGGAAGGCTGCAATCGGGTGGTGGCGCGGGATGTATAAGGTGGCCGGGGGCCGCCGGAATCGGGTTCACTGCGTTGTGCTCTTTTCATTTGCCGCTGCTGACGAAAAGCAA
>JAYUIZ010000405.1:0-6104 GCA_043765595.1 Lysobacter sp.
GCTGCGGGTTTTCTTCTGGCCGTCGAACGGCATCAGCAGCAGGAAGCCGTGATGCGCGGCGAGTTGTTCGAAATTCTGCTGTCGGCCCCACAGCACCAGCAGGTCGCCTTCCTGCAGCGGCAACTCGGCCAGTTCGCCGTGCAGCCAGCCTTCCTTGCGCCACAGGCCCACCACCACCACGCCAAGATTGCGCAGGAAGTCGACGCTGGCCACGCTGCGGCCGACGAATTCCGAACGCGGCGCCACGACGGCCTGTACCAATTGTTCTTCGCCCAGCAGCTCGGGCTTGTAGCCGTCGGCGGGCTTTTCGCCGTACTTGGCTACGGCATGCAGCGCCAGGCCGGGTTCGTCCTTGATCGAGGCGATTTCGTCCGGCGACGCGCGCACCAGCAGTACATCGCCGGCCATGAACGGGCTGTCGCCCTGCTGCTGTCTGCGGCGCATGCCGTGACGCAGCCAGTCCACCACCTGCAGGCGGTCGCCGAATGTTTTCTCGAACGCCGCGCGCGTCTTGCCGATCCACGGCGATTCGGCTTCCACCACCAGCTCGGTGTAGTAGCGCTCCAGGCGCAGGTAGTCGGCCTGAGCGGATTCGCCGCTGCGCTTGGGCACCAGCCAGCGGCCCAGCAGCATGTAGACCGTTCCCAGCAGCACCAATACCGCGCCGATGGGGGTAATGGCGAAGATATCCAGCGACGGCTGCCCGTCGCGCTTCAGCAGATCGTTGGCCAGCAGGAAGGCCGGCGCGCTGATCAGCGTGAGCGTGGTGCCCAGCGACGCGGCCAGCGACATCGGCATCAGCAGGCGCGAGGTCGCCAGTTTCTGTTCGCGCGCCAGCCGCATCAGGATCGGCAGCATCATCGCGGTGACCATCAGATGATGCGAGAACGCGGCCAGCGCGGCGGTCGCAGGCATCACCACCGCGATGGTGCGCCACTCGCTGCCGCCGGCGGCGCGCGCGATGCCGGCGCCGATACGGTCGGTGATGCCGGTGGCCGACAGACCCGCAGATAGCACGAACACTGCCGCCACGATGATCGCCGGTTCGCTGGAAAATCCGGACAGCGCTTCTTTCGGTTCGAGAATTCCGGTCAGGGTCAGTGCCAGCAGAGCCAGCATCGCCACCAGATCCACGCGCAGTTTCTCGCTGATGAACAGCGCCAGCGTGGCCGCCAGAATGACGAGAAAGAGGACCTGCTGTACTTCCATGGACGGATTCTTGGCGATGCGGGGCGCTATACGTTAGTGCATCCGCGTTGCGGCGGTACGAAGGCCGCGGATACCGTCGCCGTCGTCGCCTCCGTAATGCAAAAAACCCGGCTTTCGCCGGGCTTTTTGCATGTGAATGCGGGTGGCGTCAGAGATGTTTGATGATCTCGTCTGCGAACCCGCTGCACTTCACTTCGTTGGCGCCTTCCATCAGCCGGGCGAAGTCGTAGGTCACGTTCTTGCTGGCGATCGCGCCGTCCATCGCCTTGATGATCGCGTCCGCGGCTTCGGTCCAGCCCATGTAACGCAGCATCATCTCGCCGGACAGGATCACCGAACCCGGATTCACCTTGTCCAGATCGGCGTACTTCGGCGCGGTGCCGTGGGTCGCTTCGAACACGGCATGGCCGGTGACGTAGTTGATGTTCGCGCCCGGGGCGATGCCGATGCCGCCGACCTGCGCGGCCAGCGCGTCGGACAGGTAGTCGCCGTTGAGGTTCAGCGTGGCGGAGACGTCGTATTCGCGCGGACGCAGCAGGATCTGCTGCAGGAACGCATCGGCGATGGCGTCCTTGATGATCAGGCCGGCGCCCGGCTTGCCTTCCGGAATCACGTGCCACGGGCCGCCGTCGAGTTCGACCGCGCCGAAGTAATCGCGCGCGACCTTGTAGCCGAAGTCGCGGAACGCGCCCTCGGTGTACTTCATGATGTTGCCCTTGTGAACCAGGGTCACCGACTTGCGCTTGTTCGCGATCGCGTAGCCGATGGCGCTATGCACCAAGCGCTCGGTGCCCTGCCAGCTGACCGGCTTGATGCCGACGCCGACTTCGACCTTGCCGCTGCGCGCGGGCATGCCGATGGCTTCCAGTTCGCGATCCCACGCCGTCACCTTTTCTTGGGTGCCGAAACGGATCTTGTCGAAGCCCTTGGGGAATTCCTTCTGCAGGAAGTCCAGCATCTTCTGGGCGTCGGCCGAGCCGGGTTCGAATTCAATGCCGGCGTAGATGTCTTCGGTGTTCTCGCGGAAGATCACCATGTCCACGTCGCCCGGCTTCTTCACCGGAGACGGCACGCCCTCGAACCAGCGCACCGGGCGCAGGCAGACGTACAGGTCCAGCATCTGGCGCAGCGCGACGTTGAGCGAACGGATGCCGCCGCCAACCGGCGTGGTCAGCGGGCCCTTGATGCTGACCAGATATTCGCGGCAGGCGTCGACGGTGGCGTCGGGCAGCCAGTTGCCGGTGGCGTTGAAGGCTTTCTCGCCGGCCAATACTTCCATCCACTCCAGCTTGCGCTGGCCGCCGTAGGCCTTGGCCACTGCAGCGTCCAGCACGCGGACGCTGGCGCGCCAGATGTCGGGGCCGATGCCGTCGCCTTCGATGAAGGGAATGATAGGCCGATCCGGAACGTTCAGTCCGGTCGGGGATTTGGTGATCCTGGCGCCGTTCGCCGGCACCGCGGGTTTGAAAGTACTTGATTCAGGCGTAGCCATTACACATGGTCTCCATGAAGGCCGGCAGCAGCGCCGGCCAAGACCGCCATTGTCGCGGCTTGCCGGGGTGGGGGGAAGGGCGTAGACCGATCCGGCGCCTGCGTCCATATGTCACAGCCCGTCGCATTGCCTGCGTGGTGTTTGGGACAATGACGCCCGTCTCGTCCGATGAAGGCCCGCCGATCTTGGTTGTCATCGCGATGGGTCGCTGGTCGGCGGTGATGCGGCGCATCGAAACCGCACTGAGCCTGATTACCTGCGCGCTGCTGACATGGACGGTGCTGGATGGTCCCGTGTTCATGAGCGCACGCAGCGACACCACCGCAAAAATACTCGCCGCGCTGATCGTTCTTGAATAAGGACCGCGCCTGACAGTTCAGTCGGTTCGATGACCTGAATCCGCTGCCCACGCCGTTGTTTCAGGTTAGCCAAGCAGTTCACGAAACACGCCGATGGCTGTGATAACGTCCGCGAAAGTTGGCCTTCGTTCGTCCAGGGCCGCCGTCCCACCCTTGAAGGATATGGAAGTGTCCGTCTTTCCCAACAGCGCCCCGCAGCACCGCGCGCCCGTCTGTACAACGCGCGGCCTATCGGCAGCGCAGACCGGGCATGTCCATCCTTCGCATCGATTCCGGTCGCTCCGCACCTGTGTGCGCGGCGCGGCGTTCGCCCTCCTCCTTTTCCTAACGGCCTGCGCAATGCAAACCACCACTCAATTCGATTCGAGCGCCTGGAAATCCCAACGCGGCGTCGACACCCGGCAGAACCAGCGCGGCACGATGGTGGCGTCGGTGGAGAAAACCATCCAAGCGGGCATGTCGCGCGACGACGTGATCGGGCTGTTGGGCGAACCGGACAGCAGCGATGCCGCGACCACGACCGACCTCTATGAACTCGGCGTCGCCCAATACGGCGTCGACGAAGAGTTCTACGAAATCGTCTACCGGGATGGGAAGGTCGCGACCCATCGCTGGGGCCGCAGGTAACGCGAACGTTGATCACGCAGCGGTCCGTGCAAATCCGCAGCGCGGTCCGGTAGACAGATCGAAAACGACACTATTCAGCGACAGGACCCAACGAGGAATTCCCGATGGCACGCCCCGACCTCAACACCATCCGCACCAACTACCAGGTCGCCGACGACCAGATGATCGACTATCGTCCGCGCGTATTCGGCGCGATCGATATCCCGTTCACAAGTTCGGTGCGGGTGACCCAAGCCGAAGGCGCGCTGATTGACCAGCTGACCTTCGATCGCGGCCTAGCCGGGCTGCAGCAGTTCAGCGGCATCAAGGATCGCGCCCTGAGCGAAGCGGCCGACCGGTTCCCCGACAATCCCGTTCCGTCGAACATCCCCGCGGCCGATGCGCGGGCATGGCAGGGCAACGACGGCCATCGCGATGCCTTCCGCCATGCGTACTGGAACGCGTTGATGACCCAGCAGTACGGCGAGAACTGGACCAAGGCATTCGCGACCGCCCACGAGGGCGTACCCGGCAATACCGCCAACCGCGAAGCGATGGACCTGTACAACAACGAGGTGGGGCGCTCGATCGGCGCCGCCAACCGCAACGCCACGCCGGAGCAACTGGCCAATCTGGTCGAGCAGTCCTTGAATCAGGGCAAGCTGGTAGTGATCGACAGCGGCGGCAACCTCGAATGGAGCGATCGCGTGGTGCGTGGTCAGCACGGCGTTGCCCCGAACGACGTGATCGGCCCGCGCCTCAATACGCCCGGCACGGTGTCCACCGAAACGCTGAGCTACAACGCGACGCCCGGAACGCCGGGTCAGCCGGACACGCAGCTGGCGGCCGCGGACCCGGCGCGCAACGTCGAACGCATGCAGCAGGACCCGATGTACAGCCAGGTGGTTACCGCGATGCAGGCCAAGGGACTGGAAGGCGACACCATGGCCGCCAACCTGTACGCCGCGGCGAGCCGCGAGCGTCTTGGCGGCGTGACCAATATCGAGATCGGCAAGCAGGTCGCCGACGCCAATGGCAACCCCGACCGCAACCTGTTCGTGTTCGACGGCAGCAACGGCCCGCAGGGTCCGAACCACGCCCGGGTCAGCGAGAACGAAGCCCACGCCACGCCGGTGCAGGTGGCGGCCAATAACGCCGTCGATGTGCAGAACCAGCAGATGGCCCCGCCCGAGCAGGAACAGCGCAAGCCGGTGTCGATGACTGCTTGAGTGTGTGAACTCTGATCGCCATGACGCCCGGAGGAATCCGGGCGTCGTCGTTTGTAGAGATCGGCGTTGCCGAATTTCGACTCCTCAGGTTTCTGGAACATGTCCACGAAAGACGATTGGCCCAAAGAAAAGAATTGGAAGCATGTCCATACACGCTCCGAGAAACTGAAGCGCGCGGAGCAGCTCGGCATGGCGTATCCGGTTGTTTCGGATCGGAAGTTCGTTGATTCCGAGCGTATGAAGGTATTGTTCGTCTGCAGCCGTAACCAGTGGCGCAGCCCTACTGCGGAGCGCATGTTCAAGCGTCATCCGGTGATCGTCGCGCGCTCGGCTGGCACCAGTCCCAACGCGCGGCGCAGGATTTCCCCTGCTGACATCGGCTGGGCGGATGTGATCATGGTGATGGAAGGCAAACACCGCGACCGCATCGTCGCGGAGTACGCGCGTCTGCTCGAACACAAGACGATCCATGTGCTGGACATTCCGGACGACTACAAATACATGGACCCGGAGCTGATCGAAATACTGGAACAGACAGTGGAACCTCTACTGTTCGCGTAGTCGCTCTGTCCCCGTTGCGTTAGGCTGGCGATATCGCGTCCAGCAGAGTGCCGCCATGAACCACACCGATACCGCGTTCACCCAATGCCCATACTGCGGCGAAGAAATTGAGATCGTCGTCGACGGTTCGGTAGACCATCAGCAGTACGTTGAAGACTGCAGCGTGTGCTGCCGGCCGATCGTGTTCACCGTCGTGGCCGAGGATGGCGAGGTGGTGAGCGTGGATGCGCGCTCGGAAGACGAGTGATCGCGGGACGACCGGAGGTAGGATGATCGGGCTTCAGTATTCTTCCGGCGGCGGCATCGCCGCTTCGGAATAGATCGCGAGTTTGCCGGCGCTCAGCACCGCCTGGGTGCGGTTGCTGGCGCCGAGTTATGGCGTTGCGCAGGGCTTCGCGGAATAGCGGGTGGTGGTCGGCGGCGACGAGGACGGCGGGTATGGTTGTGGGTTCATCCTACAAATGTATGAGGAAAACCCCGACATTTTCGGATTCGTTAACCTGCTTTGATTGCGTCATGTTTGCTATGACCGAAAGCTCAAGCCGTTCTCAGAGCCTGTTCAAAATCTTTAAGGGCCCTATAATGGCTGGATGAGAAATCGATCTTATCCTAGCGATATCAGTCGCGAACGCTTTGAATCCATTCGCC
>JAYUIZ010000406.1:0-6094 GCA_043765595.1 Lysobacter sp.
ACTGTGAATCAGGTCATTGAAAAAATAGTGTTTCTCGAACCTGCGCACGCTGTTCACGGCGGAAGCTGCGTATTCCTACGACCAGGTGGAAATGGCTGATTACTACAAGGCCTACCTCGATCTGATGGATCACTGGCGCGAAGCGCTGCCGGGGCGCGTCTTCGATATCGATTACGACGCCATGGTGACCGAACCCGAGGCGCAGGCGCGGCGGATCGCGGCTCACTGCGGGTTCGATTTCTGTGCCGATATGCTGCAGGTCGACCGCAGTTCCGGCATGGTCGCCACCGCCAGTTCCAATCAGGTCCGCAAGGGCATCCTGACCAACCGCGGCGGCTTGTGGCGCGCTTACGAGCGGCATCTGGGGCCGATGCTCGACCGGCTCGCCGGTCATGGTCTGCTGTGATCGGCGTGGCACCGACCTCCGCACATCGTCGACCGCTGGTCGACCTGGGGCTTCTTGCATGACCGTCAATGTATTCTCCGCCTTCGCCGTCCCGTTCGGCGAGTCGCACCATCCGCAGCCGGCATCGCTCAACGCCGAGCTGCTGCAACTGACCCGTGCGCTGGAGGCGTTGGGAGCGGGCTACCGCAATCCGCAGCCGGTCGTCCATCAGCCCGACGGGTTGTTCGAAAGTGAGTTCGATTTCTTCGCGCGGCCCGAGCCCTGTGTGCAGCAACTGCGGGGCTGGGTCTGGGGCGAGCTGGCGGAATTCATCCGCAACATCAATCCGGGCATGGTCGAGAACGCGCGCGGCCTGCAGATCGCCAGCCAGACCTGGTTCCATTTCACTCGCGACGGCGGATATTTCGGTTATCACAACCATCCGATGGCCAGCTGGTCGGGTGTGTACTGCGTCGCCGACGGCGATCCGTCGCCCGAGTATTCGAACAACGGCAGTCTCGTCTTTCCACATCCGTTGACCGTGGCCAATACGTTTATCGACCCGACCAACGCCGTGCTGCGCTGGCCGTACACGCAGGCCAACTACGTGCTCGATCTGAAGCCGGGACAACTGGTGTTGTTCCCGTCCTGGCTGGGACATTACGTCACGCCTTTCCGCGGCCCCACCGAACGGGTCACCGTCGCGTTCAACGCCTGGTTCCAGAAAGCCGCTTGACGCCCGGATAGCGCTTGATCGCATTGTCGCGATGCCGTCGTGGTGTGCCTGTGTATTGAAGGGCCTTGATCGGTATTGGCCATAGGTTCCAACCCGCAGGCATAAAAAAACGGCCCCTTTCGGGGCCGTTTCTCTGATGCTGAACCGGAAGCGATCAGAACTTCTGGTTGTACTGCAGGTAGAAGAAACCACCGCCCGGCAGATCGTAGGCACCGTCGAACGAATGCGCGAACGAGTTGCGGGTGATCGGCGGCTCCTTGCCAAACAGGTTGCGAGCGCCGAGGGCGACCTTGCCGTTCCACGGCGTTTTGAAGCCGACCTGCACATCGTGGTAAACGCGCGAGCCGATACGGTTTTCAGCGCCGCCCTGGCTGTTGCACAGCTGGGTCGGGGTGATGCCGTAGTCGAAGTAACCCTGGCTGTTGAAGGGGCAATCCTCGTCCAGAGCGGAGTAATAACGCACCGCCCAGTTGGCGTCCCAATCGCCCTTCTGCCACGACGTCGTGATGTTGGAGCGCAGACGCCACGCCGGGGTGCCGTTGTACTCGCCCACGGTGCCGAACAGGCTGTTTTCGGTCGTGTAGGTGTTATCCCACTGGAACGAGAATTTGCCCCACGCGGTTTCCGGCATGGCGTAGGTGACCTGGAAGTCGTAACCCTCGACTTCGCCCTCATTCAGGTTGAACTGCGACTGGCGCAGATCCAGGATCTGGCCCGTGGCATCGCGCACGATGAACGAACAGAACAACGCCCTCTGGGCTGGATCTGCCGTGCCACCTTCAAGAGGATTGCGGTAACAAGCGTTGAGAATCGACTGCGAGTTGCGGAACGAAATCACTTGTTCTAGTGAGATGTTGTACCAGTCGAGCGTGAAGTTCAGACCCGGTACGAAGCTCGGGCTGTACACAATGCCGAAACTCTTGGTTTCGCCGAACTCGGGTTCAAGGTTCGGGTTACCGCCAGTGAGCGAGCGGATCTGCTGATTTGCCTGCGGTGCGCCAGCCACAGGAGCACCATCCGCGATGCAGCGGGCGGCATCGACGATCCGCCTGCCCGTAGTCGTGTTGACGGAGTTGATGTTCGCTGGGTTGCAGGGATCGACCGCCTGCGGGAAGCTCTCACCGCCGCCCGCGTACAGATCGGTCACGCTCGGAGCGCGGAACGACTCGGAGAAGGTGCCGCGGAGCATCAAGTCTTCAAACACCTGCCACTTCAGGCCGATCTTCTTCGAGGTATCGCCACCGAGGTCCGGGCTGATGTCCCTGCCGCCGAAGAAGCCGGAGGTCTCGTAATCGGACTTGCGGGCCGCCAGATTGAGTTCCAGCAGCTTCGCGCCTGGAATGTCGGCCAAGATCGGCACGTTCAATTCGACATAGATTTCGTCGGAGCTGACTTGGCCGTTGGTCGGCTCGGTAAAGTTGTCAGACGAGCCACCGCCGGCGACGAGCGCGTCGGGCTGGTTGATGTAACCGGTGCGACGGTGTTCGAGGCCGATGGCAAAGCCCAGCGGGCCTGCCGGCAGGTCGACGATAGAACCGGACAGGTTCGCGAAGTAATCCTTCGTGCTGTTTTCCTCCGATTCGTTCTTGGTGTAGCTGATGTAGCGGATCATCGAGTCGTATTCGGCACGCGTGATGACGCCGGCGCCCAGGCCGAGGTCCGCGCCGCCGAAGACGTTGAACGGCACGCAGCCGGCGATGACCAAGCCAGCACCATCCAGACATTCCAGCGCACCCGTGACCGCGTTGCGGCGCGAATCGCCCACTGCGCGACGCAGGTTGAACAGGTTGATGTAATTCTCGCCGCGGGTGTTGATACGCGAATTCAGGTACGAATATCCGACGTCCCAATACATGTCGCGGCCGGCCAGATCGAAAGAACCATCCAGCGACAGGGTGACGGCGGTATTGTCGTTGTCGTAATACGGTTTACGCGGACCAACGGCAATCGAGCGGAAGTTGGTACCCCGGAGGTTCTGACCGAACGGGTTGAAGACGCTGCCGGCGGTCGGCGCAAAAGCCCACTGCGGGCCGCTGGTGCCGCGGACGTCCATCGTCAGCGGGACTTCCGCCAACTGCTGGTTGGAATCGCGCTTGACGTAGACCGCCTGCACGTTGGCATTGATGCGGTCGGTCAGACGCAGGCTGCCCTGGCCGTAGACGTTGAAGCGTTCGATCGGCTGCAGCAGGTAGTTGACCGGCGCGAAGTTGTAGCGGTCAGAACTGCCCGAACCGTCCGTGCTGTAGCTGATGAAACGCCTAAAGTCGGTGGCCTGACGGCCATCTTCGCCCGGTCTCAGCGTGAACGGACCGCCGGCGACAGTAGAGCAGGTCCGGAAACCGCTCGAAGTGGTAGTGAACGCGCCCGCGCAGCGGGTGAAGTTGCCGCGTGCCGGGCTGCCCGAACCGAACAGGCCGCCAGAAGCGAGATCACCGCCGCCGAAGACCGGCGTGGACGAGATTTCGCGATCACCGGCATAGACCGGATCCTGGCTCTGGAAGCCGAGGCTCAGCACGGCGTTCCAGCGGTCGCTGTTCGAGCCGACGGTGAAGTCGTAGCCCTGCTGGAAACCGTCGCCCTTGGTGTAGCCGCCCAGATAGACGTTGGCTTCGGCACCGTCGAAATTCTTGCGGGTGATGACATTCACCACGCCGGCGATGGCGTCGGAACCGTAGATCGCCGATGCGCCATCTTTCAGCACTTCGATGCGCTCGACGACCGAGATCGGGATGGTGTTCAGGTCGACGCTGCCCGAACCCTGGGTGACCCAGCGGCGGCCGTTGACCAGCAGCAGGGTGCGGGTTGAACCCAAACCGCGCAGCGAGATGTTCTGGGTGCCATCGCTGCCGTTGGTGGACGTGGTGATGTTGCGCAGCGCGCCGCCGTCGCTGGCGGTGATGTTGAACAGCACATCGCCGACCGAGGTCAGACCTGTGGCTTCAAGGGCCGCGCGGTCGATGGTGAGTACCGGCGAGGTGCCTTCCACTTCGGCAGCGCGCGGAATGCGCGAACCGGTGACGACGACGGTGTCGAGCTCGTCATCCGAAGGGGTGTCTTGGGCAAACGCAACGCCCGTGCCCGCGAGGGCGGTGGTGCTTACGAGCGCGAAGGAAATCGCGTCGCGCAGCTTATTAGTCTTCAAAGTCATCTCTCTCTCCAAGCGAGTCTTGGGGTTTCCCATGGGAACCTGCCCACTGCCGTCAAGAAAGACGCCAAAGCAGGTCAGGCCGGAGCCGATAGTAGCCCCACTCGGAGAAAAATTAAAGTGTCGTTAATCCGGACGCGGATTGCGGGTAAATCCGGAAGGAAACCGCGGACTTACAGATCCTGCTCATAGCGGACGTAGGGTACAGCGCCTTCGTCGTCGCCCTGAGAGTTTGCCGGGGCGAAGGGATTCTTGCCGCGGGTGACCAGGTTGTCGGCACCGACCGTGAGCTGTCCGCTCCACGGCGTACGCCAGCTCAGGCCAAGGCCCAGGCTGCCCCAGCGGTCGCGGCCGGGGGTGTCAACGACTTCACCGACAACATTGACGCCGAAGGCACCGATGCCGCCACCGACGTTGAGCTGGCGCGAGGTCCAGCGGTCGCTGAAGCCGGGAATTTCGGCCGGCGTCTGCAGACGGGCCTTAGCCACCGTGCCGGCGATCGAGACGTAACCTTCGCGCGGCAGGGACTTCTGGCTGAAAATGGTGAGATCGTTGACGTCGATACGACCGTTGCCGCCGGAACCGGGGGCCAGCCATGCCGGCATCGAAATGCGGCTGGCGCCAGCGCTGATGCCCACCTGCGTGCCGTTGCGGTGGAACAGTGCGGTCGCGCCGGTGCGGCTGTTGGTCGCGGGAATCGAGGCGAGGACGCAGTTGTCTGCGAGATTGTTCAGCGCTTTGGTGAGGCCTTGTTTGCGGTCGCAAAGCAGACCCAGCGAATCGCCGGCACCGAGACCGAACGCCGTATCCAGATGCCGTACGCCGAAACGTGCGAGGGTACGCGAATGCGCGTTGTCCACCGGTTCGAGTACAACCGCGCCTTCAAATTGACCGGTGGATTTGTTCCAGATCGGAAGTTCGACGCGATCGCGGCCCGGCTTCGATTGCGCATGTACGGACGTTGCTGCGCCTAGGGCGAGCAACAGCAGTATCGGCAATGTGCGTGGGGACGTGCGCATGGTGCATTCAGACCGCGTATCTGCGGCTCCAGTTCCTCAACAGATCCATCGGAGTTCAGGCTATCAGTTTTATGGTTCTTTAACAATCCAGCCGCCCCGGAAAAACCGTGACGGCCGGCGCAGCATGGCGCTGTTTCATTGCAGTCGATCAGGGGCGTCCACGTGCGCCGGTCGGGGTGCGAACAAGGCTGCGACCTCCTGCGCGGTGTAGCCGTAAGTCTCGCCGCAGAATTCGCAGCGGATCTCGGCGATTCCGGCATTGCCCTCGGCAGCGGCCCGTGCTTCTTCCTCGCCGAGTGATTCCAGCATCGATGACACCCGCTCCCGGGAGCACGAACACGCGAACTGCAGTGGCTTGTCGCCCAGCATGCGCACGCCATCCTCATGGAACAACCGGTGGAGCAAGGTCTCGGCCGGGGTGTGCAGCAGTTCCGCGGCGGCAAGGGTCTCGAACAAGGCGCTGGCGCGCTCCCAGCCGTCGAGATCGCCCTCGTCGCCCGGCAGCTTTTGCAGCATCAGTCCAGCCACCTGTTCGCCGCTTGCACCCAGCAGCAGCCGGGTCGGCAGCTGTTCGGACTGGCGGAAATAGCCCTCGAAAGCGGCTGAAAGCCCGCCTTTTTCCAGCGTGTCAGCGTCCAGCCCGACCAGACCCTGATAGCGCGCCGGCTCCTGGCCGCGCGCACCGGGATTCTCGATGGTGATCGCAAGCACCGCGTCGCCGCCTCGGCCCTGTTCACCGGTCACGTGAAAGTGGACGGCCGTCTTTCCGTCCACCTGCGCGGCACCGGCGCGCTGCGCACTCTGTTCGC
>JAYUIZ010000407.1:0-2188 GCA_043765595.1 Lysobacter sp.
CGGCCAGACCCAAGACATTGCGCGCGAAATCCACCACCGCGGCCTGCATGCCGTAGCAGATGCCGAAATACGGTACGCCTTGTTCGCGCGCGTACTGCGCAGTCAGCACCTTGCCCTCGAAACCGCGATCGCCGAATCCGCCCGGCACCAGGATGCCGTCGACGCCGGTCAGCGTGGCCGCGGCGCCGTCGCGCTCGATGTCCTCGGATTCCAGCCATTTCAGCACGACCTTGCTGCGCTGGCGCAGAGCGCCGTGTTTCAGCGCTTCGGCCACGGACTTGTAGGCGTCCTGGTGATCGACGTACTTGCCAACCACCGCAATAGTCACGCTATCGATCGGATGCTCGGTGGCATCCACCACCGCCAGCCATTCGGACAGATCCGCGCCGGCCGAGGCCTTGTTTTGCAGATGCAGGTGTTCGACCACGATCTGGTCCAATTCCTGCGTGTGCAACCACATCGGGATCTTGTAGATGTTGTCCAGATCGACTGCGGAAATGACCGAGCGTTCCGGCACATTAGTAAATAGCGCGATCTTGCGGCGCTCGCTGTCCGGCAGCGGCTGTTCGCTGCGGCATAGCAGCACATCCGGCTGGATGCCGATGGAGCGCAGTTCCTTCACCGAATGCTGGGTGGGCTTGGTCTTCAGCTCGCCGGCTGCAGCGATGTACGGCACCAGTGTCAGGTGCATGAACATCGCCTTGTCCGCACCGCGTTCGGTGCGGACCTGGCGGATGGCTTCGAGGAACGGCAGCGATTCGATGTCGCCGACGGTGCCACCGATCTCGACCAGCGCCACGTCGAAACCTTCGGTCGCGGCATCGATGCAACGCTTGATTTCGTCGGTGATATGCGGGATCACCTGCACGGTGGCGCCGAGATAGTCGCCGCGGCGTTCCTGGCGGATCACCGCCTCATAAATCTTGCCGGTGGTGATGGAATTCTTGCCCGACAGACGGGTGTTGACGTAGCGCTCGTAGTGGCCGAGGTCGAGATCGGTCTCGGCGCCGTCGTCGGTGACGTAGACCTCGCCGTGCTGGAACGGGCTCATGGTGCCCGGATCGACATTGATGTACGGGTCGAGCTTCATCATCGTCACCCGCAGACCGCGAGCCTCAAGAATGGCGGCAAGGGAGGCAGCGGCAATGCCTTTGCCGAGCGACGACACCACGCCGCCGGTAACGAAGACGAGGGGAGTCGCGGAGCTGGGGGGGTTCATGTCGGCAGCGGGTCGCTGGAAAGCGATAGTCTACCGGGATGCAGGCGCCCCGGCGACACGCCGCATGCAAGAAACTGATTTATCTGGAAAAAACAACGCCCCGGCAAGACCGGGGCATTGATGGCTGCGAAACCGTGGAGGCATCGGTTTCGGAACGGACACATACGAGCGAGGCGACTCAGATGTCTTCCTCTTCCTCAAGCTCGCGATCTGAACCCTTCTCGCCCTTCGACTTGTCGCCCTTGGCCTTGCGCGCCTCGGCCGCTTCGGCCTGACGACGCTTATCGGCTTCGGCCTTGGCTTCCTCAGCCTTGGCTTTTTCTGCCTTGGCCTTCTCGGCGTCCTGCGCGGACTGCTGGGTCGTGTCCTGCTGCGCGGCAGTCGAATTCTGCGCGAGCACCGCGCTTGCCGCGAGTGCGAGGCCGGCGACGGCGAACACGCCGAGCAGGGAACGGGGGCGGAACATGCCGGTTGGGATCGTGCTTGTCGTATTGGTCTTGCGGATCATGATGTCTGCTGCCCGCGGCGCCACCGGGAGGGGTGGGCTTCGGTACGGACGGCGGCACATTAGCCCCCGGGTGCACACTGCGCCATGAACGCGGCTCCCACCGCGGCCAGCGCCTGAACGGCTTGACCCTGTCACGTTGGACCGCCAAGCTCGCCGGCCTGAGCAAGCTGTTGAAAGCAGTTTGCTCAGGCGGCCTTGGATGGCCGCCTCGGCGAAGCAAACGCGCAAGCGATTGATTCGCCGGAAGCAAGTCCGGGCATGCACCGGACTTGCGACTTGAAAAACGCACATGAAGTGCGTTTTTAAACACCCTCTTAGCGTCGCCAACCCGGCGCACGCCCGTCCGGACCCACGCCCAACGCCCATGAGCAGTCGCTACAACGCCGCAGATATCGAAGTTCTCTCCGGCCTGGATCCGGTCAAACGCCGGCCGGGCATGTACACCGACACTACCCGCCCGA
>JAYUIZ010000408.1:0-2186 GCA_043765595.1 Lysobacter sp.
GATCACTGCGCGCCAGTACGATCAGGTCCATTGCTTCACCACCAGCTACGCCAGCGGCTGCAACAGCGGCGCGCTGTTCAACGCGGGCAACAACGTCAAGGCGCAGATCGACGTTGGCTTCGGCAGCAGCGCGTACGCCTTCGATTGGGACTGGGCCGATGGCAGCCCGTATAACTTCGGCGGCGGCGACACCAGCAGCGGCGTCGGCCATTTCCGCTCAAAGAACAACACCGGCCGCATCGTCTACAACATGCTGGCCACCACCTGCACCACCGGCTGCGCGAACGGTTACGTGAGCGTGAACGGGCCGGCATTCAATCTCTGAGATCCTAAATCGGGCATCCGCAACAACGACCCATCGCATGCGGGCGACGCAACCGGTAATCTGCCCGTCCGTTCCGACGACCGTCCGCCATGCCGCACTACTCCGGCCCCCTGCTTACCCGCCCGCTTGCAGAAGCGCTGCTCGCCGCGCGCGAGTCCGGCATCGATATGTGGACGGGCTCGCTGGATCTCAGCCGCTCCAGCGGCGAGGCGCGGCTGCACTCGGACGCATGGGAATGGCGCGGCCAGCGGTATCCTTGGCCGGGCAAGCTGAAGGACCGCACGATTTATTTCTGGGACGGCGACGAGTTCGCGGCGATCTCGCGATATTCGGGCGCGCTGATCAAACTGGTTCCGACCGAATGGGGGCCGCCGACCTTCGAGATCGACGGCATCAAGATGCTGCCGACTTCCAAGGCGTCGCCCATCGACGACGCGCGGCGCAAGGTCGCGCTGGTAGAGCCGCAGGGCAAGACCGTGCTGGATACCTGCGGCGGACTGGGTTACTTCGCGGCTTGCTGCCTGGTTGCGGGCGCCGCGCGGATCGATTCCTTCGAGAAGAACGAGGATGTGCTGTGGCTGCGCACGCTGAATCCGTGGTCCCCGGATCCGGATGCGGACAGCAGCGGCGGTCGCCTGCGGCTCACGCACGCCGATGTATCGCAGGCCATTGCGGACATTCCCGACGCCTCTGTGGATGCCGTGCTTCACGACCCGCCACGCTTCGGCATCGCCGGTGAATTGTATTCGCAGATCTTCTACGACCAGCTCGCCCGCGTGCTACGCCGCGGCGGGCGTCTGTTCCACTACACCGGCACGCCGAACACGCTGACCAGCGGGCGCGACGTGCCGGGCGAAGTATTGAAGCGACTGCAGAAATCCGGCTTCAAGGCCGAACGCGCATTGGACGGGGTGCTGGCGACGAGATGAACCGCCTCACGGCAATGCGCGTTGCATTCGACCTCAGGCAGTGTGTTCGACCGCATTCACCGCAGCGATGATCGCACTGCAGAATGCGGGCAGATCATCCGGCTTGCGGCTGATAATGATGTGGCCGTCCACCACCACTTCGGCATCCTGCCAGCGCGCACCGGCATTGGTCAGATCGGTCTTCAATGAAGGTCACGAAGTGATGTCGCGACCCTTGGCAGCGCCGGCCTCCACCAACAGCCACGGACCATGGCAGATCGCCGCCAGCGGTTTGCCTGCGGCATCAAAAGCCTTGATGAATTCGATCGCTTTCTCGTCGATGCGCAATAGATCGGGATTGATCACGCCGCCCGGCAGCACTAGCGCGTCGTAATCGTTCGGGGAGACGCTCGACAGTTCGGCATCCACGTCAACACTCTCGCCCCAGTCCTTGTCCTTCCATCCGCGGATCTGCGGCCCTTTAGGCGCAATCACATGGACGGAGAAGCCAGCATTCTTGAGCTGTTTGAGCGGCCCCATCAATTCCGACTGCTCGAAACCGTTGGTGGCGAGAATGGCGACGCGTTTGATCGAAGTGGGGGAAGTCATGATGCAGTCCTTGGAAATGTGCGGAAGCACAGCGTGCGCGAATCCGCGTAACGCCGCGATGAATCGCGTGCGCGAATGCGCGACTTCTTTCGTTATGCACGAAAATCGACAATGTTTCGTGGAAAATGCAAGCCGCATCCCGGTTTCGCGTTTCGATTCGCCAGCGAGTCGCAGTATGCTCGCCGGCACATGCTCCGCGCCCGTGAAACAGGAAAAAAATTGATCGGCGGGTTTTCAGTCGACGATCTCAAGCGAAGGATGATGGGTCCTCCCGACGAAGCGCCTCCTGCCTTCGAGGTTACAGAGCGCAACTGCCGAATCTAGGCTCTTCATGTCATAGCCTA
>JAYUIZ010000409.1:0-24514 GCA_043765595.1 Lysobacter sp.
CACCAACACCAACACCAACACCAACACCAACACCAACACCAACACCAACACCAACACCAGCGACACCAACGCCGATTGAGATCCACGGCTCCACCGTTCCGCCCGGTGCGCCGGCAGCGACCACGACCCCGCTCCCCAACGGAAGTACCCGGACCACGCAAGAGCTGTTCCGCGTCGGCGATGTCTCTTTTACGCGCGAGATGGTGACTCCGGGCGGTTCTTTCGCGACCGCGCCCGCCAGCCAAAGGCAATTCGGCGACACCCTGGTGGTGAACACCGGCGCCGGCAACGATCAGGTCAATTTCTCGCAACGCACGGACGGCACCCTTGATGTCGAGGTGAACGGCCAGAAGTATCACGTCACCCTCGCGCCCAACCAGGAGGTTGGCGCGCGGACCGGCGACGGCAACGACATGATCCATGCCGCCGACAACGTCACCGTCAACATGGATGTCTATGGCGGCGGCGGCAACGACTCGATCACGACCGGACGGGGACGCGACCGCATCGACGGCGGCGCCGGCGACGACATGATCCGAAGCGGCGCCGGGCGCGACGATGTCTTCAGCAATACCGGCAACGACATGATCGAAGCCGGGGACGGACACGACGTGGTCTACGGTGGAGATGGCGACGACATCCTCCGCGGCGGCGCTGGCCGCGACACGCTCGAGGGCGGCGTCGGCAATGACACCCTGATGGGCGGCACCGGCGACGACGTGCTGTCCGGAGGGCTCGGCGACGACAGCATCCTCGGCGAGCAAGGCAATGATCGCGTCTACACCGGCGCCGGTCGCGATACCGTCAACAACAGCGCGGGCAGCGATGTCGTCTACGGCCAGACCGCGGACGACGCCATCACCGCGGCGACGGGCGCCAGCAACGCCGTCACCAATGTGGCGATGCCGACGACGGCGACGCCGCTCGGCAGCAGCATCACCGTGAGCGGTTCTCCGGAATTCCAGCAACGCGTCAACGCTGATCTCGAACTCCTGCGTGGCTCGCCGGCGGGCCGCCAGATGCTGGCGCAGCTCGATGCCTCGGGCAACAGCGTCAACATCTCGGAGCTGCCCAACATCCGCAACGGCGGGGCGACGCCCGCGAGCGGCGGCAATTTCCTGCAGACGGTCACCGGGCCCGGCGGTACCACCACCGTCGTTGCCGGCACCGGCACCAATTCCAGCATCGTGTTCAATCCCTCGAACCACGACGACCGTTTTCCCAATTCGGCCGTCGTGCTCTTCCACGAGCTGTCGCACGCCTACAACCACGTCACCGGTACGCGCCAGCCCGGCACCAACGCCGCACCCGGGACGCTCGACAACGGCACCAACGACCGCGAAATGCAGGCGACCGGCCTGAACAACACCGGCCTGACGTTCAATTTCCCCGGCGGAACCGGCCCCGGCACCGCCAATCCCACCGCGTTGAGCGAAAACGGATTGCGCGCGGAGATGGGCCTGCCACTGCGCCCGAGCTACAACTTCGCGCCCACCGGCGGCTGGAACGGCGGTTTGGGCCCGGACACCGCGGCGGGTGGCTTGAGCACGGGAGATGCCGCGTTGGATCGTATGCTGGCGGCCGCGCAGACGGGCGATCAAACCGCCTTGCGCGCGGCGCAAACCGACTTGCGCAACGGCCCGGCCGGGCAACAGTTCCAGCAGGAAGGCAGCGCGGCCGTCGATCGGCAGAACGCCGAACGCATCGAAGCCCAGCAGCCCACGCAGGCGGTGCCGCAGATCGACGTCGCCGCTGTCGGCGGGGGGCCGAGGCGGTGAGGCTCGCGATACGCATCGTGCCGCATGTCCGTCGCGTTATCGCTCTCGGCCTGACGTTCGGCGCGCTGAGCGCGTGCGGCGAGGTCAAATCCTCACATTCTTCGGAGCCTCGTATGACATCGACACAAGTCGCGGACGCCGCCACAAGCATTTCGACGAATGCTTCGCTCGCCATCGAACTGTCCGCTCAATTCGACTATGCCCCGGCAAGCCGGATCGTTGCGGTCCGCTACACCCTTCGTAATCGCGGCGAGACGGCGCTTGCCGTGTTCGATCGCGGCGACGCCAATTCGCTCGCCGCCGAGCGGCACAAGCTGGGCGATGTCGGCATCCCCCGCATGCGCGTCGACGGCGAAGACGTCATCCTAGAACATCTCGTCGAGCCGTTGCCGAACGATATCGACATCGCCTCACCGCCGACGCCGGTGGCGATCGAGGTGCCGCCGGGCGCATCGATCGATGGCCATTTCGAATTTGCTCTGGAAGGCACGGTGACGCCCAAACGCTTGCGCTGGTGTGTGGGTGCGATGCGTGTTGGCGATGCCCATATGGAATCGCCAACGCAGACCGCGGCCGGCAAGCTCTGGAGTGCCTCGTTCGGAGTCGTCGAGAAACAGCAGCGTGTATGCACGCAGCCGTACAGCGTCGAGCGAGCCGCTTTCGTCGATTGACAACGATTGCATCCGTCCCACTGTGTCGGGCCATGCGCGCTGGCCGTTGGCATAACGGACTATCGTGACTTGCGCGTTCGGTCCTGCGCCGGTGGATCCAGATCCAATAGAACATACTCGCCGCCTTTGCCCCAACGCGGGATCTTCTGGTCGAGCTTCAGGCAAGGGTGGCCACCGCAGGATGTCACATGCGCGCGCTTCATCGCCTCTGCGATCTGCGCCTCGATTCCGGCAGCCCGCGTGCGTTCCCGGGCATCCCGATAGAGTAGGGTCTGGTAATAAAGCAGACTGCACCCTCCCATAACCAACAGTCCAACGGAGGCCCAACCGATCACGTTGGCCTTGAGCAGCAGCGCCTTCAGTCCGGAGGCGAGTTGTGCTTGACCGCCGCGCGCAGCTTCGCCCGCTTGTTGCATGTGGTGCACAAGGCCGCGTGTGGTCGTATCGAACTGCTGTACACCCGGTGCAAGACTACGCTCTACGGCTTGACCGAGAATGCGTTCTAGTTGATTGCTCGCTTCACGGACAGATGCCTGCAGTTGAGTATTCGCGTTGACCGCCGTTTGCTGAAGGCTGGCCACGGATTTGTTCTGCTGCTCAATCGCATCGTTGGCGTTGCGCTCCAAGACTTCGGCCAACAGCGCAAAGCGCTTGGTCGCTTCGACCAATGTGTCATATTGGTTTTGGTCCATAAGCCTTCCGTGTGGCGCACGTGATTGGACTGCAGGCGATGCCCAAGGAGCATACTTCATACGCATCCGCATTGGACTAAGGACACCGCTTCGACCAGATCCTTGTGCCTGGTCCTATCTCGACGCTGCACCAACGAGAATCTGGGTACAACGGCTGCATTAGCCATCACTGTACCGACATGTTTAACCGGTTTCGATACATGTCGCCGGCCCCTGACTCGGTAGACTGCCGGCCATGTCCGTCGCCGATTCCGTCCTTCGCGTCGCCCTGCCGCTGCCGCTGCCGCGCCTGTTCGACTACTTGCCTCCGGCCGATGGCACTAGCGATGGGCCGGCCGAGGTCGGCTGCCGCGTGCGCGTGCCGTTCGGCAGCCGCAGCGTGGTCGGCGTGGTGGTCGGCATCGGGCCGCCGGAACCGGGCGTCGCCGAACTGCGCGAGGCCGAGGCGGTGCTGGACCCGCAGCCGCTGCTGCAGGGCGAGCTGCTGGAGTCGCTGCGCTGGCTGGCGCGCTACAGCCAAGCCCCGCTGGGCGAGGTGCTGGCCACCGCGCTGCCAAGCGCCCTGCGTCGCGGCGAACCGCTGCCCGACACCCACGCCTGGGCGTGGCGGCTGACCGAAGCCGGCGCCACCGGCCTGTCCCGTCTGCGCGGCCGCCCGCGACAGCTGGCCGACCTGTTGCAGACGGTTCAACAGCAGGCATTGGACGAAGACCAGCTCGACACCTCGCTGGACGACTGGCGCAGCGCCGCCCGCGCACTGCGGGGGCGCGGCCTGGCCGAACGCGTGGCGGTGCCGACCTCGCAATGCGCGCCGCTGCCGCAGGCCGGCCCGGTGCTCAACGACGAACAAGCCGCGGCGCTGGACGCCCTGCGCGACCGCCCGGGCTTCGCCGCGTGGCTGCTGGACGGCGTGACCGGCAGCGGTAAGACCGAGGTGTACCTCAACGCCATCGCCGATTGCCTCGCCCGCGGCCGTCAGGCGCTGGTGCTGGTGCCGGAGATCGGCCTCACCCCGCAGGCGCTGGCGCGGTTCCGCCAGCGCCTCGGCGTGCCGGTCCACGCTCTGCACTCCGGGTTGGGCGATCCCGAACGCGCCCGGGTCTGGGCCGCCGCCTGGCGCGGCGAGGCGCGGGTGATCGTCGGCACAAGGTCAGCCGTGTTCACGCCGTTGCCCGAGGCCGGGCTGATCGTGATCGACGAGGAACACGACGGCAGCTACAAGCAGCAGGACGGCATCCGCTACCACGCCCGCGATTTCGCACTGGTGCGCGGCAAGGCGCTGGACGTGCCGGTGCTGCTGGGCAGCGCCACGCCGTCGCTGGAAACCCTGCACAACGCCCAGGCCGGCCGCTACACCCACTTGCGCCTGCGCAAGCGCGCCGGCAACGCACAGCCGCCCGCGGTGCGGGTGCTGGACGTGCGCAAGCGTCCGCTCGACGCCGGCCTGTCGCCGGAACTGCTGCACGCAATGCGCGCCGCGCTGGATGCCGGCGGCCAGGTGCTGGTGTTCAAGAACCGTCGCGGCTACGCGCCGGTGCTGCTGTGCCACGACTGCGGCTGGAGCGCGCAGTGCAAACGCTGCAGCACGCCGCTGCGCAGCACGCCGATGACCGTCCACGGCGGCGGCCGGCGCCTGCAGTGCCACCACTGCGGCGCGCGGCAGACCCCGCCACCTGCCTGCCCCGACTGCGCCAGCCTCGCCCTGCAGCCGCAGGGCGTGGGCACCGAGCGCCTGGAGGAACTGCTCGCCGCAAAATTCGCCGACGTGCCGGTGCTGCGCATCGACAGCGCCAGCACCCGGCGCAAGGATGCGCTGGAGAAGCTGTTCATCGAATTCGGATCGCGCCCCGGCATCCTCGTCGGCACCCAGATGCTGGCCAAGGGCCACGATCTGCCGAACCTCACCCTGGTTGCGGTGGTCGGCATCGACGAAGGCCTGTTCTCCGCCGACTTCCGCGCTGGCGAAAAACTCGCGCAGCTGCTGATCCAGGTCGCCGGCCGCGCTGGCCGCGCGCAGAAGCGCGGCGAAGTGCTGCTGCAGACCCACCATCCCGAACACCCGCTGCTGCAGACACTGATCCATGGCGGCTACCACGCCTTCGCCGACGGCGAACTCGCCCAGCGCGAGGCCGCAGGTTTCCCGCCGTTCGCGCACCTCGCGCTGCTGCGCGCGGAAGCGCAGCACGCCGATGCGCCGATGCAGTTCCTGCAGGCCGCGAAAACGCTGCTGATCCCGTGGGTCGCGGCGAAACCCGTGCGCGGTGCGGCCGTTTCCGCGCCCGAAGGTCTGACGCTCGACGGACCGGTCGCCGCACCGATGCCGCGTCGCGCCGGCATGTATCGCGCGCAGTTGCTGCTGTCCTCGCCGACGCGCCGCGACCTGCACGTCGCGCTGGAAGCCGCGCTGCCCGCGGTATATGCCTTGCCCGAAGCGAGGAAGACGCGCTGGTCGCTGGATGTGGATCCGGTGGATCTGTATTGATTTCCCTTGCTACTGGAGAGGCCCAATCTCAGTAAGTGAGATCTGCATAAAGCAAGCTTGCAACCAATTTATTGCAAAAAGACGTCTAGACGTCTATCTTTAAACATTGAGAAATAGATGGGAAATATGATGAAGTCGCCAGGCGCTGTTCGTGACTCAATCATTGGTGCGCTCTCCGCTCGTCCGGACGGCGCCGCTGTTGCTGAAATCACCAGATTAGTAAACGAAAAACTTGGGCCAACCTCCGCGTCTTCTGTTCGTTCTTATTTGAACCTCAATACGCCGCGTTACTTTGTCCGTTCGGAGAGGGGCGTGTACCAGTTGCGGAATGACTTGTTTGAGGAGACTACTCTTAGGTTCTTCGATGATCTTGTAGGCGAAAAGCATTCTGTATTCAAATATGGCTCTGCTCAGCTTGTGCATTCGGATTGTTTCGATTGGCTAAGGAAGCAGCCCGAGTGTTCTATTCATGCAGTGGTTACTGATCCACCCTATGGTTTGATCGAGTACAGCGATCGAGAGCAGGAAAAGCTCAGGTCAGGAAAAGGAGGTGTTTGGCGAATGCCGCCATCTTTCGATGGATCGAAAAGATCTCCATTGCCAAGATTCACGGTATTGAGCCCACGTGATGTCACGGCACTTGAAGAATATTTCACTGAATGGGCAAGGCATGTTCTTAGGGTGATCGTCCCAGGCGCTAATGTATTGGTTGCTTCAAACCCACTCTTATCTCACGTCATTTCTAATGCATTGGCAAAAGGCGGGCTTGAAAGGCGTGGAGAAATTATTCGCTTGGTGATGACAATGCGTGGTGGAGATCGTCCAAAATCAGCCCACGAAGAATTTCCGAATGTCAGTGTCATGCCTAGATCAATGTGGGAGCCATGGCTAATGTTCAGACGCCCGCTCGATGGGCGCGTGCAGGACAATTTGCGCAAATGGAAAACAGGTGGATTTAGGCGAATTTCGGGCGACAAGCCGTTTGGCGATGTAATTCAATCAGCGCCGACTCGGGCAGCAGAAAGAAGACTTGCGCCACATCCCAGCCTGAAGCCGCAGAATTTCATGCGCAAGCTGGTAAAAGCGTCACTGCCGCTTGGTGAAGGTGTCATTTGCGACCCATTTGCAGGGTCAGGATCAACCTTGGCCGCGGCAGAAGCAGTTGGTTACAGAAGTATTGGAGTTGAGAGGAGTGGCGAATATTTTTCTCTGGCGTTAACTTCAATCCCTAAGTTGGCGAAGCTTCAACTTCCGGAAGATTCCAAGTAAACCCAATTGGTACGAAGTCTGGCAATTCCATCCTTGTGGAGCGTCGCAGTTCTAGTGCCAAGTTCCCCTCTTGGATTTTTGCGGAAATCATCAGTTACAACGTTGTTGATATATATCTCGGTGATTGTCAATGGCCGCCTGCTGAATGCAGGTTCGGTGACGTTATCGACGGAGTAAACAAAGACACATAGCCATTGATCCCGTGCTCCATGCATATCAACTGCGCCGCCGCGCTTGCGTGTTGTTTTAATTTCGACGCCTTGCGATCCGGACTGCACGGAATTTCCGGCATATACGCCCTTGACGAGTAAGTCGGGATGTCCGTTGAAGTAACGATTTTCAGTCAGCACTCTCGAGTGCTTGGCTAGACTTGCAGTCAGCATGTCCGAAAGAAGACCGGACATCATAGCGGGTCTCAACATGTCGTCGAAGCGCTGCAAACCTTTTGTAGTGAGAGCGGTGTTCACGTCGAAGAAAAAATCATAGATATCCTGCAATGCCAGCTCGAAATCTTTAAGTCTTAGTTCAAAAGGCAATACTGCCTTATCGTTGAAGGCAGAGTGGTTGATCTTGTTCTTGACAATCATCTTGATTCATTAGCCTATCGGTCCTTGGGGCATTCTAGGGCTATACATAGCCGAATGACATGCCATTTAGCAGATCGCCCTCTGTTTGCGCGACAATGCGCAAGCGGCGATGGCGCCGCAGCGGCTGGAGACGGCAGATGCATGCGGTGCCTCATGTGGTGGTGGTCGGCGGCGGTTTTGGCGGGCTGTGGGCGGCGCGCGCGCTGCGCGATGCGCCGGTGCGGATCACCCTGGTGGATCGCGGCAATCATCATCTGTTTCAGCCATTGCTGTATCAGGTCGCCACCGCCGGGCTTTCGGCGCCGAACATCGCCGCGCCGCTGCGCCACATCCTGCGCAAGCAGAAAAATGTCACCGTATTGCTGGGCGAAGTCGAAGGCATCGCGCCCGGCGACAGGCAAGTCCGGTTCGCGGATGGCAGAACGCTCGACTACGACCACCTGCTGCTCGCCAGCGGCGCCACCCACGCGTATTTCGGTCACGACGACTGGGCCGCGCACGCGCCCGGTCTGAAGACGCTGGACGATGCGCTGGAAATCCGCCGTCGCATCCTCATCGCGTTCGAACGCGCCGAAGCCGAAGACGACGCGGCCAAACGCGATGCGTGGCTGACCTTCGCCATCGTCGGCGGCGGCCCTACCGGCGTGGAAATGGCCGGTACGCTGGCCGAAATCGCGCGGCACACGCTGCACGGTGAATTCCGTCGCGCCGATCCGCGCAGGGCGCGCGTGCTGCTGCTCGAAGCCGGGCCTCGGGTGTTGTCGAGTTTCCCGGAATCCTTATCCGAAAAAGCGCGAACGCAGCTGCAGAAACTCGGCGTGGACGTGCGCACCGGCGTGCCGGTGGCAGCAATCGACGGCGAGGGCGTGCAGTTGGGAGAAGAACGCATCGCCGCGCGCACCGTGCTGTGGGCGGCGGGCGTGGCCGCGTCGCCGCTGGCGCGCGATCTCGGCGTGCCGTTGGACCGTGCCGGCCGGGTGATCGTGCAGCCCGATCTCACTGTGCCGGGGCATCCAGAGATCTTCATCGCCGGCGATCTCGCATCGCTGCAGTACAAAGGCAAGCCGGTGCCCGGCGTCGCGCCGGCGGCGAAGCAGATGGGCCGCCACGTCGCGCAGGCAATCCGCGCGCGCCTGCAGGGACGCACGCCGACAGCGTTCCGTTATCGTGATTTCGGCAACCTCGCCACCATCGGGCGGATGGCCGCGGTGGTCGATCTGCATGGCTTCAGGTTCTCCGGCCTGCTCGCCTGGTGGTTCTGGCTGGCGGCGCACGTGTTCTTCCTGATCGGCTTCCGCAACCGCATGGTGGTGATGATCGACTGGGCGCAGGCGTATTGGAGTTACCAGCGCAGCGCGCGGATTATCCTGGGCGCCGATCGCGAGCGTTAGCCATCAAACGCGCTCGATGCGACAGGCATAGCAACCGGGTTTCGCGTAGTGGATGTGGATGTACGCGGTGCGTTCGATCGCGTATAGCGCTTCGATGGCGGCTTCGACTTCCGTGCCTGGCACTACGTCGGCCCAGATCATTATCCCGCGCGCGTCGTATGCGCGCAGCGACAGCAGACGCGTTCGTAACAGCGCGGGCACTTCTTCGATGGCCGGCAATGCCTGCGTCGCGACTTCGCGTACGTACACCGGCCCGGATGCGCGATACGGCGTATCCACGCGGTAATGATCGTAGGGCAGCGGCAACAGGCGTTCGCCTACGAGCGCATCCTGCAGGCTGACTCGGCAGGGATAGACCGGACGGCCGTCGGCGACGACGCTGCGGATGTCGCGGGCGCGCAATGCTTCATCGGGCAACGCGAACAAGGGCGCAAAAATTTCGGCAGGCAGTGCGTGGATCTGGAAGGACATGGTTGCGCTCCGGTGTCGGGAGCGCGCATCGTGGCGCGACGCACGCGACGACGATATCCGGATCTTGCAGCGTCAGGCTTTGGTTTTCGGCAGCTTGGCCGCCTTCGCTGCTTTCGGCTTTGCGCGGACGGACGGGTGCTTGTCCCCGCCGCGCCGGATCTCGAACAGACCGGTCGCCTCGATGAGTCCGCTGAGTTTCCCGTAGCCGTAATTGCGCGCATCGAATGGCCCGCGGTTGCGGATGTTGGTGCCGATCGCCGAGAGATTCGCCCAGCCGTCGTCTTCCTTCTCCGCTTCCACCGCGCCGCGCAGCAGTTTCACCAAGGCGGTGTCCTGGCGGAGCTTCGCGGTGGGCATCGGCGGCACACGCTCCGAGTTTTCGGCGGCATCTGCGGTTTCGCCCGCGACCGCGGCGGCGGGGGTTTGTTCGTCGATGTAGAGAAACGTCGAACAGGCGTTGACGAAGGGCTCCGGAGTTTTTTTCTCGCCGAAGCCGAACACGCGCATGTCCTGCTGGCGCAGCCGCATCGCCAGCGGCGTGAAGTCGGCGTCGCTTGACACGATTGCGAACGCGTCGAAGCGGCCGCTGTACAGCAGATCCATCGCGTCGACCACCATCGCCATGTCCGATGCGTTCTTGCCGCTGCTATAGGCGAACTGCTGGATCGGCTGGATTGCGTTGGGATGCAGCGCCTGCTCCCATTTCTGCAGCGTCGGACTTTTCCAGTTGCCGTAGGCGCGACGAACGTTGGCGATGCCATGGCGGGCCAGTTCGGCCAGCACCATATCGACCTTCGCCGCCGGCGCATTGTCGGCGTCGATCAGCAGCGCGATCCGCATGCGTTCGTCCATGGCGTTCTCCCTGGGAATTCTGCCGATAGCTTAGGCGTGAAGAATGCGTCGAGTCCATCGGAAAAGCGGACGGTCCGGAGTTCCGGGCCGCCACAACCGGCGATCGCTGTTCGTCCGTGTTGCGACGCAAAGCCGCCGTCTTGGAGCGAGTCCGCATCAGGGATACGAACGATGCAGTTGATACGCCGATGGCGCATAGTGCGTCCCGCACCGAGCTTTCGCACGGACCGGGCCGCGTCTGACTTCAGGATTTCAGGACCAGCTGTTGTGGTAGATAAGCCTGTGCGGCCATCGTGGTGGTGGCGCCGGTATCGTTGCGCGGATCGGCATCGAGAACGTCACGCTGTGGCGCAGCCCGCACGACACCCCGCAGCGGTTGCCCCCGCACAGGCCGCTCGCGCCGGTGTTGAGATTAGTCCAAGTGGACGAGCGGCCGGTTTCCTCAGTGCACATAAAAACGGCCCGGTTACCCGCGCCGTTCTTGCGGTGCCGTGCGACGCGCATGCTTACGCGGCGAACAGCACCTTCATCTTCTTCAGCGCGTTGGCTTCGATCTGGCGGATGCGCTCGGCGGACACGCCATATTCATCGGCCAGTTCCTGCAGCGTGATCTTGCTGTCGGGGTCCAGCCAACGGCGCTTGACGATATCGCGCGAGCGGGCGTCCAGACGCGACAGACCTTCGCGCAGCAGGTCCAGCTGGTCGGCTTCGCTGTCGGCGCTTTCGTAGGCCTGCGCCGGGTCTTCGCCTTCCATCATCAGATAGGCCACCGGCGCGGGCGGGCCGTGATCTTCGTCGGCATCGTCGGGTGCATCGAAACCGATGTCGCGGCCCGACAGGCGCGATTCCATTTCCAGCACTTCGCGCTCGGAGACGTTGAGATCCTTGGCAACCGCGCGCACTTCCTCGGCATTGAGCCAGCCCAGGCGGGTCTTGCTGCGACGCAGATTGAAGAACAGCTTGCGCTGCGCCTTGGTGGTCGCCACCTTCACAATGCGCCAGTTCTTGATGATGAACTCGTGCATCTCGGCGCGGATCCAGTGCACTGCGAACGACACCAAGCGCACACCGACCGTCGGATCGAAACGCTTCACCGCCTTCATCAGGCCGATGTTGCCTTCCTGGATCAGGTCGGCCAGCTGCAGGCCGTAGCCGTTGTAGCCGCGGGCGACGTGCACGACGAAGCGCAGGTGCGAAAGCACCAGCTCGCGCGCGGCCTCAAGGTCGTTCTGCTCGAGGAAGCGGCGGGCTAGCGCCTGTTCATCCTCAACGGAAAGCACCGGGATCTGGTGGACGGCGCCGACATAAGCTTCGAGTGAGCCGAGCGCGCTTGGCATCGGCAGGCTGTTCGGGATCAGGGCGGTACTGGCAGTGGTCTGGTTCATAGGTCTCGATCTTAGCAGTCGGCAGGTTGGAGTGCTAAACCCCCAAAAAGTTCCCCAGTGTTCCATTTATGAGGTGGACAGCGAGGCGAAGTGTCTTTAACTGCAACGGGTGATTGCATGCCTGACGGCGGACACGAAATTTTAAAGCCAACGTGTCCAAAAAACGGTTAGGCATCGACAAAAGAGGGGATCACTGCGCCGGGAGGGTCGGACAAAACCTGCTGAACGACAATAACGAAGCACTGGTGCCGGGACATGTGCCAATCGATGGCCTGCAACTTCGTTTTTGTGCCGTTCATCCGGCAGATATTCACCCTGACGTTCCCAGCAACCGGTTGACAAGGGTGCGAAGCCTTTCTGTACTGTTACACATAGTACAGATAAGACGGGACTCGATATGGCACGCAGCAAAACTCTGATGATCCAGATCGCCACCGGCGATTCCCGTTCTATCGGCAAGCAGATCGTGGACGGCATCCGGATGAAGATCGCGACCGGCGAGCTGGAACCCGGGGACCAGTTGCCCAGCGTCCGCGGCCTGGCGCAGCAGCTGACCATCAATCCGAACACGGTGGCCAAGGCCTACACCGAGTTGACCACCGAAGGCTGGCTGGATTCCCGCCAAGGCCTGGGCCTCTACGTCGCGCCGTTGCGCCAGCGCCTGAGCGATGCCGAACGCGAGCGCCGCTTCGACGATGCCGTGCAGCGTTTCGTCCACGACGTCGTGCCCTTGAACGTCACCGTCGACAAAGTGCAGGCGCGGATGGCCGCCGAATTCGACGCGCTGATAGCGCGTAAGATCGCTTGAGGCAGATATGTCCACGCACACCAACGAGCACGTGATCGAGACCGACGGCCTGAGCAAACGCCATGGCCGCAAGCTCGCGCTCGATCATCTCGACCTGTGCATTCCGCGCGGTCGCATCCACGCCATCGTCGGCGCCAATGGCGCCGGCAAATCCACGCTGTTCCGGATCCTGCTGGGGTTCCTCGCGCCCAGCGCGGGCCGTGTGCGCATCCTCGGCCGCGACAGCCAGCAGCTGACGCCCGCGGACCGCGACCGCATCGGCTTCGTCAATGAAGAACACACATGCTGACCCGCATGTTGGATCTAGCGCAGCAGCCGCTGGTGGTGCACTGGTCGTTCGGCAGCACGTATGCAGCGCTGGGGCTGTTGCTCGGGCTGTATCAGATGGGCACATATCGCAAGCCCAGCGCGTGGTTGAACATGTTGCACCGGCCGCTGTCGTCGTCGCGGATCGCGACATCGTTGATGCTTGCGGCAGTCGCGCTGTTTGCGGCGGCGGTGGCGCTGCCGATCGCGCTGTGGCAGGGCGCGATGACCCCCGCGCGTGGTCGATGTGCGTCATTGGCTGCTGGCGATCGCCGCGTTGCAGATCGCCAGCGCGGGCTATCTGGTCGGTGCATACGGCATGCTGGGCGATCGCCGTTACTCTTTTTCGGGACTGGTGTTTCTGCTGCTGTTGATCACCGCCGCCTCAACCGGTTTCGGCGCGCTCGCGGTGCAGGCGCTGGTCGTGTTGTGGTTGATTACGATGGTGTTGGCGACGTTCAAACCCGACCTTGATACGCCGCCGCGCAGCTGTGTCGGCATGGCCGCGGTCGCGCAGCCGTTGCAGATGGCGATGTATCTGCTAATGCTGCTGGCGTACTCGGCCATCGAGATGCTGTGAATCGCGCAGGGTGCGCATCCCAACAATACCCTGACGACGCCGCGCGGCGGCCACAGCGAGGCCGAGAAGGTGGACGATCGCACGCGCATGCACCTAGCGCTGGACGGCAGCACGCATGCTGACGCGTCGCTGCTGCGCGAACAGATCGCGTTGTCCGAACCCACCAGCATCGCCTGACAGCTCAGGCGGGTACCGCAGCGCTTTGAGCTTGCGAACGTCGCGCCGATGGAATTCGACGACGACGACGCGCGCGGTGTGCGCTGGGTGTCTAGTCACGACGACATGCGCCTGCACGGCTATCGCCTGAATGACCGCACGCCGGCGGGCACGTTGGGCATCGGCGCCGACAATGCAGCCTTCGCAGTGCGCGCTTTGCCTGTCGGCATGATGCCGGGATCCGCGAAAGACGATGCGCTGTTGATCGCCGGCAACACCGCGTATCCACTACCACAGCGAGTCCCGACAGGTGCTGCCGCGGATCCGCTTGCGAGATGACGAGGTGCTGGTCGGCGCCAGCCCGGTCGGCGAAACCCTGGGCGTGATCAGCGACCGCGCGCTGTATTTCTTCGACGGTCGCGAGTTGGCCGAGCATCAACGGGAGATGACGCCACGGCTGCGCGTGCCGATGCCCGGCGCTTATCGCGATATCTACAACCTCGGCATGATCGAACTGGTGGACGGCTATCTGATTGTGTTCAGCAACAGCTATGACGCGCATTCCGCAGCAGGCGTGCTGCCCTACCAGCAAGTACTGCGGGGTACGCGACGGCGGCGCGGTCGAGACCATCGCCAAGCGGCGCTTGAACTACGACTATCACGCGATCTATCGCTACCGCTCGTTTGAGCGGATTCGCCTGATCCGCATCCACAACGCGGGCCGACGCATCGAATGTCCGCAGGAGAATCCAATGTCGAAGATTGCGAACACTTTCGCGATCCAGGCCGCGCCGACGCTCGCGCTGCTGGGCGGCGCCGTCGCGCTGCTGTCGCACGCGCAATGCCGCGCGCTTGGAGGCCGGACTGCAGGCCAAACTCCGCGGCGAACAACAGCGCTCGCGCGTGCCGATGCTGCCGCGCAGCGGATTCCTGCAGCGCGCGCCAATCGTTTCGGTCGTGCCGCCGCCGGATTTAGCTTGGACGCTGCGCTGGCTGCTGCGCAATCCGGAATCGCTGGAATTCGGCAGCGTCGTGCGGATGCCCGACTGGCTGCGGATGCTGTCGCTGGATGTCGACGACAGTGCGCACATGGCGACGCTGCACGCGCAGTCGCCGCTGGCGAACATCACGCGCATGAATCGTCCGCTGCTGGTGGCCGGCGGCAAGGACCGCCGCGTTGGTATTGCCGGCGTGATCGAATACGCGGCGCGGCTCAAACTCGCGAACAAGGACGTGAGCCTGCTGGTGGAGACCGATGCCGGGCACGCCAACCGCGAGCCGATCGCTCGCGAAGCCAATCTCTACCTGATGGAAACGATGCTGCATCGCCATCTTGGCGGACCCGCACCGGCTGCGCCGGATCTGGCGTCGCGGCGCTATCTGATCGACAGCCTGCGCCTGTGTCATCGCGATCTGCAGGCGGTGTGCGCGAAAGACTGGGTTGCGGACGTGCGCTGATGGGCATCAGTGTCCGATCACATGCACAGGCGCCTCCGGGCACGCGACTGCAATACCGATGTCGATGCGCATCAGCCCGCCATCCATGTCGATACGCTCGGCGCGGACATAATGTTGTTCGATCACGCGCTTCATGGGCACTGTTGCGTCGACCGGTTTGTCCCACAGCTGTAGGCGATACCCGCGCGCCGACAGCCAATGCAACAGCGCATGCAGCCGCGCCTCGTCGTCGGCGACTTGCAGATCGATATCGGCAGGCGGCCGCGCGCCGTCGGCGGGGTCCGCATGCTCCCATGGTGCGAAACTGCCATGCACGTGGAATGCGAAACCGGCGTCGCGCATCGCCAGCAGTTCGCTGCGGCCGCGTGGGATGTCAATTTGCGTACGCGCCTTCCGGTAGACCAGTGCGTATTCGTGGCTGCGATCGGTACGCCTTGCGTCCGACGTCAGGACATCGGACGGGCGTGCCGGATAGCACAGGACGCGTTCGTCGCAGGCCTCGAACAAACTGCCGAGCACCCGCGCCAGCTCCCATGCGACCGGCAGCATCCGCCCATTCAAGCTTACGTTCTCGGCCATCGCGATGCAGTAAGCGCCTTCGGGCAAGGCCGCGCGCACCGCGTGGAAGATATCGCGAAGACCATCAAGGTATGCGCCGAAGTCCGCTGCCGCGTACAACTGAGCCTGATCTGCGTCCGCCGGCCACCGGCAGCCGAAATACGGAATACTGGTGAGGCACAGGGCGATCGGCTGGGATATCGCGGATTGCGGCAGCGCACCCGTGACCACCGCATCGACGATAGCGTGCCGCGCCAAGCGCTCCCGCGCCAGCATCGCGCGTTCGGCGTCGATCTCCATGCCCAAGCCGCGACGCCCTTCCAGCGCAGCCGCAAGCAGGGTGGTGCCAAAGCCGCAGAACGGATCGAACACCGTATCGCCAGGCTGCGAGAAGTCGCGCACGAACGGCCGCATCTGCTCGACCCAGCCGCAATCGCGGCCGCCGAACCTGTCGCGGGCGCGCAGATCTTCGGGAAGCCGATGCTCCGGTGCATCTTGCTCGACCATCCACCAACTGCGGTCAGCCATGGCCCGCATCCCACAGCACATCGCGATCCGGCGACCAGCCCGCGCACAGGCGTTTATTGGCATGGAACACCAGTTTGTAGATGTCGCCCGATGCGTGGCGTTCGTGCATCGCGGTGTAGTCGGACGATTCAAACACGACCTCCATACCGGACGAATGGCGCAGACGAAGGTTCCAGAAGTAGTAGCCCTCGGTGATCTGCGTGGGCGTGAGTTCGGACCACAGCGGCGACGCCATGCACGCTTCGATGAGCGATTCGATGGAGACCCGATTCGCTTCGATGTAACGACGGCTGCCGGTGTCGCGATAGCCATCGCCCAGGCGCGAAAACTCGCGGAAGATCACCGTATTGGCGCCGTGGTGCGCGGCCCATCGCAGATAGGTCCGGACGTCGTCGGCATCGGCGATCCCGCCATGCTGGACAATGCAGACCCATCGCGTCGGCAGCCGATGCGCGAGTGCGCGTGCGACCTGCTCGAAGCGATGATTGGCGGCGATCGGCTCCTGCGCGCGGAAGCGCATGATCGGCTGGTTCGCAGCCTCGCTGTGATGATGGCGCGACAGTTCCAGCCACGACAGGCCGAAGGCCGACAGCGCGTCGATCAGGCGTTCTCCACCGTCGTGGGCGAAGCCGGCGCCATTGCTATAGAGAACCCGTTCTTCGACCGGTACGCCTTGGCGCGAGGCAGCGTTGAGTGTGTCCAGCATGCGCAGGAACCAGTCCGGATCGTCGGTCGATTCCAGCCCCGAGAGCGAGTACGACAGCGGCAACCCGCGCAGCTGCGACAGCGCGTCGCCCAGCGCCGCGAAGTAATCCGCCCCGGGGCGCAGCGTGGCGGGCGAAGTGTCCGCAACCTGCGTACGCAGGGTTTCGGAGCAGAACCGGCATCGCGCCGAGCACGGCCGCGCCGAAGCGTAGGGCGTGAATGTGACGGGTTGCGCGACCTGCCACGTGCGGTCGCCGATGGCGTGATGACGCCAGCGCGTGGCGTCGTCAAGCGAAGGCACGCGACGCCACAGCGACAGCGGCAGTCCACGCAAGCGCGACAAGACTGGCGATGCGGTGCTCAGCGGCAATGTCCCCGACGACTCCGCCCATAACGGGCTGGCCACCACGGCTTACAGCCTCACCGCATCGGCCCGCGCGCGGATGTCCTCCAGGGTCCAGTCGCGGATCAATCGGCCGTTCTCCCACACCGTGACCATCGCGTCGTCGAAGCCCAGCGGCTTCTCGATGTCGGCCAGCGAGACGGCTTCGGGAGGCACCGGTACGGTGCGGAAGCTGCCGTATTCGCGATGCTGTAGCAGGGTCATGCGTCCGCGCTTGCTCTGTTTGCCCTTGTCGGTAATCGGATCCTTGAAGACGTCGATCCAATGACCATCGACGCGCGCTGCCGAGCACTTCAGCGCGAATTTCTGGGTGTCCCGGTTGAGCTGTTGCAAAAGCGCGCCGCCCATGCCGAAGGACACGTTGTCGGTGGCGTAACCGGCGCTGGTGACGCGTTCCAGGATCGCGCGGATGCTGGTGGGGTTGATGCCGTCGCCCTGGATCACACGGACATGGTTCAGCACCTTGAAGCCCTTGCTGTTGACGGTGTGACCGAAAGCCTCGTCCACCAGTTCGATGCACTGGTGCACCACCGCGACCGGATCGCCCGAGTCCGGGCGGATCACCACGGTGGCGCCGGAGCGGATCACCTCGTCCTTCAGGGTCTTGCCCCAGTGTTCGCGGATCGCGTGATAGATGTCGTAGCTGTCCGACACCACCGCGACGATCGCGCCGGGTTTCGCGAACTGCTTGAGCATGTTGCGGTAGGCGTCGACTTCGCGGTCGCGGCCCCAGCTGGTGATGGTGCTGTGTTCGGCGGCGGGGATCGAGAACCCGGCCATCGGCGCATGGTAATAGGCTTTCGCCGCGAGCAGCCCGGACACGGTGTCGGTGCCGAGGAAATTGACCAGGTTCGCGCAGCCGCCCAGCGCCGCGGATTCGGCGCTGGACACGCCGCGTGCGCCGAAATCATGCAGCTTGAACGGCAGCAGCGCGTCGGTGTTGTCGCTGGTGCGTTCGAGGAACTGGCGGATGGTCTGTTTCACGTGCCAGCTGATCGTGGCCACCGTGACCGGATACCACAGCCGCAGCAGCAGGGTTTCGATATACGACGGCACCCAATAGGCCTGCGGGTCGGTCGATTCGATGGTCACCAGCGCCTGATGGGTCGGCACCACCATGCCCTCGGGCACCGCGCGGATGCGCAGCGGCAGATGGCCGCCAAGGCGGTCGACGATATCGCGCCAGCCGGCTTCGTTGAACGGTTCGCCGTGCGCGGCGAACAGGTCGCGCGCTTCATCGATATCGGCGTGGGTCACCGGCTTGGCGAGATATTCCTTGAGGATCGCCTGCAGTCCGAAGAACACGGTGCGGTCGTACACGCCGCCGCGGGATTCGATGTAGAAGAATGCGGCGTCGGTGCCGGGCGGATACTGCAGCCAGTGGCTGGCCTTGTAGCTGTCGGTGTTGAGCAGCAGATTTTCGAGGATACGCATGACGGAAGCTCCTTCGCGTCGGGAAAAACCGGCGGTCTATCCGCCGGATGGGGTGGTCGCGATCAACCGCGACCGAGGAAGAATTCGAGGATGTGCAGATGGTCCTCGTACAGCTGCGGACCCATTTCCAGCGCTTCGCTGACCTGCACCCAGCGCGCCTTGTCGGCATCGTCGCCGCCGCGCACGTCCGGCAGTTCGCCGTGCGGAAATTCGAAGTGGAAGGCATGGGTGATGGTGCGGCCGCGCAGGCTGCGATCCGGGTGATCGAACACGTGCTGATGTTTCAGCGAACCTTTCAGCACCGGCGTCGGCAGTTTGAGCCGGGTCTCTTCGCGCAGCTCGCGCAGGCATGAGGCGAAGATGCTTTCGTCGCGGCCCACGAAACCGCCAGGCAGCGCCCACATGCCCTTGCCGGGCTCGGCGCGGCGTCGCACCAGCAGCACATGGCCCGAATGCACCACCACCGCATCGGTGGTGACGAAGGTCGGCGGATAAGGGGCGTCCGCCCAGGCCGCGCGGTATTTCTCGATGAAGTGATACTCCGCGACCAGTTGCTGGAACACCGGCGAGTTCTTGCGGAACGCGTCGAGCATGTCGAACACCGGCGCCGGTACATTGGCGCGGATCAACATCAGCCCGCCGTGGCTGTCGAGCCGGTTGGCCTCGAACAGATAGCGGCGCAGTTCGGTGGCCGACAGGGTTTCGGTCTGGCGCACGTCGACCAGCGGCCAGTGCGGGAATTCGCGCAGGTAATAGCTGGACGCATCCTTGTCCTGACCGATCAGACCGATCTTCGCGTCACTGCTGCCGCCGTCGGCGCTGCCTTGATCAGCACGGATCGCATCGGCCACGGCGCGCTGCACCGCCGCGATCCACTGACTTTCGTTGTAGAGATGATCGTGCAGCGGACGGATCAGCAGACGGTCGGCGGCATCCGCGAGCGAGCTCTGGAACATCACCGCGCGTTCGGCGACGGTCCAAGGATTCTTGATGGTGCGGGGGGTGTCGGCGGAGCCGACCAGCACGATGAGTTTGCGCGCACGGCCCAGTGCGTAGCGGGCGACGGCGGCGTGGCCGTTGTGAAACGGCTCGAATCGGCCGATGAAAACGAGATAGTCGAGAGCATGCCGGTCGAAAACAGGTTCCGGCTCGACTGCCGGCAGTGACGTCTGGTATTCCATGAGGCTCCCTCACGGTTGGTTTGGTTGGCTGCGGGTCTGTCCCTTGGCCTGAGTAAAATGCTACGCCGACCGTTGGCCAAGTCAAGCGCGGTGTCGTCCGAGCCTGTTCAATATCTCCGATATCCGCATCTCCTACGACAGCATGACCCTCAGCCGAAAACCAACACACCTTCTGTGATCCCGAACGCCCGCGTAGCGGGTGGAGGGATCTGCTGTTGTGGCTGCCGGCGACAAGCAGATCCCTCCTCGGGCTTCGCCCTCGTTCGGGATGACACATTATTTTCAGACTTGAGATTTCGAACAAATTCTCAGTGCGCTTTCAATGTCCGCTCGAACAGTTCGTAAATCCGCCGGTATTCGTCGTACCACGCATCCGGGTGGGTGAAGCTGTGACGTTCCAGCGGGTAGCTGGCCAGTTCCCACTTGTCCTTGCGCAGCTCAATGAGTTTCTGCGCCAGCATCACCGAATCCTTGTAGAACACGTTGTCGTCGATCATGCCGTGGCAGATCAGCAGGTGATCTTTCAGGCCGGCGGCGAGTTCGATCGGCGACGAGCGCTTGTACGCTTCCGGATCGAGTTCCGGCGTGTTGAGGATGTTGCTGGTGTATTCGTGGTTGTACTGCGACCAGTCGGTGACCGGACGCAGCGCGGCGCCGGCCTTGAACACGCCCGGCTGCTTGAACAGCGCCATGAACGCCATGAACCCGCCGTAGCTGCCGCCGTAGATGCCGACGCGGTCGCGGTCGCCTTGTTTGTTGGCGACCAGCCAGTCGATACCGTCGAGATAATCCTGCAGCTCGGGTTCGCCCATGTGCCGATAGATCGCGGTGCGCCAGTCGCGGCCGTAACCTTCAGACGCGCGGAAATCCAGATCCAGCACGATGTAACCCTGCTGCACCAGCAGGTTGTGGAACATCTGTTCGCGGAAGTAATTCGGATATTTATCGCTGACGTTCTGCAGATATCCGGCGCCGTGGACGAACAGCACTACCGGGTAACGTTTGTCAGAAGCAGGTTTGCCCGGTTCTGGCGTTTTCGGGCCGTAGAATTTGCCCCAGATCGTGCCAGCGCCGTGCTTCGAAGGCACCTCCACGTATTCCGGCGCCAGCCAGTCGTGGGCCTGGAATTCGGCGGTGCGCGTGTCGGTGAGCGTGCGCGCATCGCCGCCATCGGCGTTAACCACAGCAAGCTGCGGCGGCAGATAGCTGTCGGAGTGACGCACCAGCAGTGTCTTGCCGTCGGGCGACGCGCTGAAATACTCAACCCCGTCCAGCGCGGTGAGTTCGCGCACCGCGCCGCCGGCCACCGGCACGTCGCAGACTTCGTAATCGCCGGGCCACGCGCGGTTGCACACGAACCGGAAGCGCGTGCCGTCGGCGGACAGCACTGGCGACGACGCTTCCCAATGGCCCGACGTCAGCGCGCGCGGCTTGCCGCCGTCATTCAGATAAAGGTGCGAATAGCCGCTTTCCTCGGACAGATACCACAGCGTCCTGCCGTCGGGCAGCCAGCCGAATTCGTTGTAATTCCAGTTGATCCATGCGGCATCGGTGAGCCGGTGGCGCGACTGCAGCTTGGCGCCCGCCAGATCGACCGTGGCGATCCAGCGATCCTTGTTGTCCACCGCGCGGACCAGCACCGCCACGTTGCGGCCGTCGTCGCTCCAGTGGATCGCCGGGCCGCTGCCGTCGCCGCCGGTTTCGATCCGTACCGGGCGATGGCCCTTCAATGGATCCTGTTTCGCTGCCTTGCGCAGCGTCGCCAGCGGATCGTCGCCCATGCCCGGCAGCGCGTCGTATTTCAGTTCGCTCGCTTTCGCATTGGCGATATCGACCAGCCACAGCGCATGCGCCACCGGCGCACCGCGGCCGACACGGGTGCGCACTTCCTCGAATTCCTCGTAGCCCGATTCGGTAACGTATTTGGGCATCTTGCCGGCCTGGCCGGGCTCCGCGCCCTTGGCGGTGGTGACCACCAGCAGCCAGCGACCGTCGGGCGACAGCGCGCTGTCGGCAATCTCGACCTGCTTGCCCAGATACGCAGGCGCGGGCGCGCGGGTGGCGTCGGCCATACGCCACGTCTGCTCCTGCACGCGCGCGGCTTCGCGGCGGTCGCGGTCGTTCTTCAGCGTTTCGATCAGATGCAGCTGGCGATCGCGCAGATCGTCAGCCGTCGGCGCCTTGCTTGGATCGTCGACGGCCTGCACGTTCGCGGCCTGCGCGACTCCGTTGCCCGCGGTCCAGCGGTACCAGTCGTTGCCGGCGCGCCACACCAGCGCGCCGTCGCGGCTCCACTGCGGACGCGCGTCCTGTACTTCGGTGCGGGTCAGTTGGGTGAGGGCGCCGTTGCGCAGATCGCGGATAAAGATGTCGCCGCTACGCGCGAACGCCATGCGCGTGCGGGTGGCGTCGAGCACCGGTCGCGCGGCATCCAGCCCGGCGCGCGCGGCATCGTCGACGCGCTGGGGCGTACCGCCGGCGACGGGCACCTGCCACAGGTCGCGGACCGTCGCGCCATCGCGCTTGCGCTGGTAGAGCGCTTGGCTGCCGTCCCACGACCACCACGCCTGTTCTATCCCATTTCCGATCCAGTCGGGATCGGCCATGATCCGGTCCATCGTCAGCGCTTGGGCGGGCTGCGCGGCGACAGGCAGTGCGGTCGCGAACAGCGCGACGGCGGACAGCATGCAAGTGGACAGCATGCAGCTGGACAGCATGCAGGCAACCAGCATGCGTCCGGAATGCATGGCCTTTGCATGCACGGCACCGGCAAGGACGGAAGGACGGAGCGGAACGCGGAAACGGGAGGCCATGGCGGTCGTCGCTGAACGGAGTCGCCGAAGCTTACTGCCTGCCCGCTCGGGTCGCAGCGGGCCGATGGTCACGGAATCGGGCTGCACATCACGGGCCGCGCGTCGCCGCTGCAGCAGGCCCTGTGACGTTCTGTAGGAGGCGCTTCAGCGCCGAGCATCCTGCCTGAAGGGCTTGGTGCATCTGGAGCTATCGGGCCTGAAGGCCCTCCTACAGGTGAATCGGGTCGTTTGTCGCCCTAGCCGCAAACCGTGCTTTAGCGCACAATTCGCCGGGAATCCCCACGATATCCGGCAGTTGGGCGATACTTGGATGCATCCGCCACAAGTGAAGCGCGTAAGCGTTTGATTTGACAGGGGCGGGCTTTGAAAGAAGCCCGTGGCGCCGAGTTCCCCGCGTCCGCCGTCCGGCGGACGTGCCGGTTCGTCCATCCTGTCGTTCGAGGCACCCGTTCCGGCCATGCAAGCGTACGTCTACAAGAGCCAGCGGAAGGCCGATACCTATCTTTATCTGGCCGCGCGCGACGATTTCGCGTGCCTGCCCGAATCCGTTCGCGCCCAGCTCGGGCCGCTGCAGTTCGTCCTGGAAGTCGCCCTGACTCCGGAGCGCAAGCTGGCGCGGGCTGATCCCGCCGTGGTCCGCGTCAACCTGGCCGCGCAGGGGTTCCACCTGCAGTTCCCGCCGACCATGCTCGATCCGATGACCGAGGATTGGGGCACGGATGCCTGAGAACGACGTTATCGACACCGCGCCGCGCCGTTTGGCCTTCGGCCCGGTGCCGCTGCTGTGCGGGCTGGCGCTGACCGTGCTGGTGGGCGTTGGCAGTGCGGTGGTCGGCGGCCTTGCCGGCGCCGCGCTGGCCGCTATCGCCGGTCTGTTCGCTCAGCCGGCATTCGCGCTGGCCGCCCGCGGCGGCAAGTTCGTTGCCCGCGACGCCGCCCGCGCTGCGCGGCCAATCTTGGCGCTGTGGGCGCTGGCGATGCTGGCGTCCGCGGTGCTGATCGCCTGGCCGTTCTCGGCCCTGATCCAGGGGCGCTCGCTCGGCGCCGCGCTGACCGTCAGCGCGGTGATTGGCGGCGCATTGATCGGCCTGTGGCGCACCTGGCCGCTGTGGCGCTGGCTGGAAGGCGAGGGCGGCACGCTGCGCGGCCACTGGCGTGCGCTGATCGACACCGACACCCGCGACTGGCGCGGCCTTGGCGCTGCGCTGCTGCTGGCGCTGCCGCTGGCCGGCACCCTGCTGCTGGCATGGCCGGACCTGATGTCGCCCACCGCGCGCTGGCTGCTGACCGCCGCCTGCGCGCTGGCCTGGCCGCTGGCGCATCGCGGCTTGCTACGGATGGCCGCGCCGTCCGCGATCAGCGCCGATGCGCTGCTGCAGGAAGCGCTTGCCGATGAAGACGCCGATGCGGTCGTCGACGACGGCGTGCCGCATCGCGGCCCGGATCTGGACGCCGCGCTGTACGCCGCCGCCCGCCAAGGCCGGGTGGAACGCGCGCTGACCCTGCTGCAGTCCGGCGCAAACCCGCACGCGCCGCCGCCGGCCGATGCCCGTGACCAGCGCAGCTTGACGATGCTGGCCGCAGTGCTGCCGGACCTGCGCCTGTTGAGAAGTCTCATCGGCCACGGTATCGACCTCAACGCCACCCACGCCGGCATGACCGCGCTGACCGCCGCCACCCGCGACAGCTGGCACGGACGTCCGGAAGCGGTGATGACCCTGCTGACCAACGGCGCCGACCCGCGCATCGCCGACAGCGAGGGCAACACTCCGCTGCACCACGCCGCGCGCAGCTCCGACCCCGGCGTGGCCGCACTGCTGCGCGATTCCGGCGCCGAGATCGACCCGCTCAATCGCGACCACGCCAGCCCGCTGGCGCTGGCCTGCACCGCCGGCAACTGGCGGCTCGCGCGCTTCCTGCTGGAACGCGGCGCCAAGCCCGACCTGCCCGGTGCGGTGCCGGCGCTGCACGCGGCGGCCCGCGGCGACGAGGAAGACCCCGCCGGC
>JAYUIZ010000410.1:0-2184 GCA_043765595.1 Lysobacter sp.
GCGACGGCCCACGGATAGGTTTGTCGCAGCCATCGCGACTTGCGTCGCTCCCACAGAGGGGATGAGGACAGCTAGTCGCGGCTTCCGCCGCTCCTACGAGAGTGGCCATCGCGGCTTTTCCCGCTCTTGCAGAGTGGCCATCACGGCATCTGCCGCTCCCACAGGGCGGTGCTCGCACTTGTCCGTCACCACGCTGACCAGCAAGGAGTGGATGGCGATCGGGATCGCGCTGGCGGTGTTGATGCTGATCTATGCAGGATTGCGACTGCGCGCGACTCCCGCGACTTAAGCTGTTCCTCCGCTCAGTGGTTATTGCGGTCGCGATCCCAGCCGCGATGTTTGATGTCCAGATACAGGCTGTAGACCGCGGTGAACGCGGGGAACAGGTTCTGGATGATGCCGACCGAATCCTGCTTCTGCGAGAAGACGAAGTAGCTCAGCGTCATCAGGCTGCCGACGATGCTCATGTACCAGAACGCGCGCGGGATCACCGGTTTGCCCTGACGCTTGCTGGCGATGAACTGCACCAGCCAGCGGCCGCCGAACATCAGCGCGCCGGTCAGGCCTATCAGTTTCCACGGGCTCATGTGCAGCCCGGTCCACACCAGCCACGGAATGGGTGAATTCATGAAGTCCGTGTGCATCGGATCCATTGCTTAAAGCTCCTCGACCGCGGTGCGCTTGCTGCGTGCGATCAGCCACGCCACGCCGCGCAGGTCGCGCAGGCCGACCAGCGCGCGGTTGAGGTTGTTGTATTTCGATACGCCACTGGCGCGGTGGCGGTGATTCACCGGCACGCTGACGGTTTTCCACCCCGCGCGCTGCATCAGCGCCGGTAGATAGCGGTGCATGTGGTTGAAGTACGGCAGGTCGAGGAAGGCTTCGCGCTCGAATAGCTTGATGCCGCAGCCGGTGTCGGGCGTGGCGTCCTGCAGCATGCGGCTGCGGATCGCGTTCGCGAGTTTCGACGCCCAGCGCTTGCTGCCGGTGTCCTTGCGCTGCACGCGCCAGCCGGCGAAGAGTTTCACGTCGGCCGCGGAGGTCTCGCGCTCGGTCAGCAGCTTGGGAATATCCGCCGGATCGTTCTGGCCGTCGCCGTCGAGGGTCGCGATCCACGCACCGCGCGCCTGCTTCACCCCAGTGCGCACCGCGGTGCTCTGCCCGCTCTGGCTGATGTGCTTGATGACCCGCAATTCCGGCACTTCGGCCTTGAGTTTTTTCAGCACGTCCAGCGTGTCATCGCGCGAGCAGTCGTCGACATAGACGATCTCGAACGCCTCGCCTTTCAGCAATGCGTTACCGCGCAGCGCAGTCGTAATTTCGTTGATCAGCGGCGTCACGTTGTCGCGTTCGTTGAACACGGGGACGACGACGGAGAGGTGGGGAACGTTCATGGGGGGAAACCTTCAAAATCTCGAAAAATATACAGTTCTTGTCTGGGTAAGGTAATTGCTTCCGGCCCCATTGGATTGTCTCCAGCAATCAGCGCATGCACATATGCCCACATCGCTTCCGCAGGAACGACACGAACGTGCCGCAATATATCCTCATAACGCCGCAATCCTTCCGCGAGAAAGGCTTCGTAAGCCTCGACGTTTTTTTCGTTAAGGCTGTGAGAATCAACGCTCATAAAGGAAATCCAAAGCCACAAACACGCCTCAAACCGTCTCTGAATTTACCGAAACTGGGCGATTGATTGTGTTCCACATCCATTTCAGGCCCAATTTTTTCAGCCCAGTCGTGCTTCAACTGGCCAGACAGCCAAAAGCCGCTCTTTTTCACTTCTTTCAGCCCGCCGGGATGTACCGCATCTGCCAGCAACTCCCACGTGTCGCAGACGCTGTCCTGAATGTATCGTTTCAGTACGTCTTTTTTTGCGCGTGGATATGCGTTCAACAGTGCCTTTCTGTCACCGAGAAACCACGCCTCCATTTCTTCTATGGCAAGACGAAACAACGTATTGGGGGCTGGACTACATTGCTGCAAAACAGCATTCAGTTCTGCAAGAAATTCTTTGCAATTTCTCCGGTCACTATCACATACGATAATGACGGCATCCACTCCCGGGGTGTTGCCGTAACCGCTCAACAGCCTGCGTAACTGGTCCAGTAAAATCCTTTTTGCTGGGTCGGCTGCTTTTGACGATAGGCCCGAGGGAACTCGTCCGATGCCTTTGTAGTGCTT